>NZ_JANOCG010000687.1:0-1539 GCF_031412075.1 Rhizobacter sp. | reverse complement strand
GAAAGTTCGCCGTGTTGGCAGGGGGCGCCACGACGGGAGGCGTCACGGTCGGGGGCGAATCCCCCCCACCACCTCCGCCGCAGGCAACAGCAGCGTGATGGACAAAGAACCAACCAAGGTGGACGCAAGGCCTCTGAAAGTCATCGGAATCTCCTGTCGCTCAAAAAAAAGCGGCTACGCGCCATCGCGCAGCCGCCTTGGGTCACAGACCGCTGCGCTTAGGCTTGCGGACGGCGACGACGGGCGACGAAGCCTACGGCCGCCAGACCAGCCAGCATCAGAGCATACGTCTCGGGCTCCGGGATCGGGGTCGTGAAGTTGATTGATCCACCGCCCTGCGAGATCGTGAAGCCACCGTCGAACAGTCCAACCTGCGAAGGGCTGTTGGTGAACGAGGCGAACGCCATGCTGTAGAACGGGTTCGGCGCAATGAAGACGCCCTTGCCAGCGTCCGTCAGGTTGAAGGTCAGCAAGGTCGAGGCCGATGGCGAGAACTTCTCACCGGGGCCAGGCGTCGTCGACACTGTGCCGCTCACCAGCGTGCCGGTGGCAAGCAGTGTCTCGCCCGTGACGCCGACGGTGCCCGGGGTTACGTTCGCCAAGTTGCCATTGACCGTGGCGCCAGCGCTGGTGACGCCGAACGTCGCGACCGTGCCGCCGTAGCCGTACAGGTTGTAGGTAAGGGTCTGGAACGAGCCAAACGTCGGCGAGGTGTTCGGGTTGCCAGCGAGGCTGAGCGAACCCGATCCGGCGAACTCCACGTACATGTTGTAAGTGGATCCGACACCGCTGTTGGCGACGGTCACGCCACCCAGCTGCAGGTCCGTGACCGACAGGAAGCCTGATTCGGTGAACGAAGTGCCGCTGGTCATGACCCGAGCAAAGTCGGAGATCAGGATGTTGTCGGCCTGCACAGCGCGCACGGCCGCTGTGGGATCAGCGTCGACGGTGAACAATGGCAACGCCGATGCACTTGCGCCGAAGGCGGCCAGTGCAAGGGCCACGGCGCTGCGCTGAAGGCGCGGCAACGTGGGCTTGAGTGACGAGAAACTCATGATGGACTCCTAGATTCGCCTTAAAGGGCGGGTTGATTCGATCGCTCTTCGCGTCTGCAAACAGCGGGTGCCTCGGTGACGCAAATGCAGGCTAAATGGCCCCCCATCGTGGCTCTGTACGACACCGCACTGACCACCTTTATCAGGGGGTGGTTACGTGGCGCTCCACCCTCAATTCGCATCAAGACGAGGCATAGTCCTACAGGTCGTAACGCTTGGCGCCGACGCCCTGCCCACCCGAAAGAGAATGTAAGGAGCGTCACCCTTCGCTTTCAGCGCGGCGAGGCTGAGAGATTCGCGGATCAGCGCTTGCGTGGCCGGCCGAACCCATCCACCGACGGGCTTCTGCGCCATCAGCACCGTGGCCGCGGCCAGGGGCTGCAGCGCCAGGCCTTCGGCTTGCGCCGCCAACCACACACGTTGCATCGTACGTCCCGCGTTGAACGCCGCGGACGGCATGTCCGCATAGTCCGCCTCCACCGAC
>NZ_JANOCG010000686.1:0-3133 GCF_031412075.1 Rhizobacter sp. | reverse complement strand
GCTGGTGCGCTGAGCCAAAAACCGGAGTTCCAAAGTGGTGCGTGAATTTGCACCACTTTGGTTCATTTCCCGGGCTGACTCAGTGCCCGTGCACCAAGCCAAGTGCGCTGCGGCGAGTGCTGGCGCAGGCACGTGTATTCGGAGCGGGTCGCGGGCATGCTTTCTGCTACATTCCTGTGCGCATTTTCGAGGCCGCTCGTGCTCGGATCTGCCTGCAACACCCCCTCGAATTCAACCCCTAAAAAGCATCTCGCTAGGAGCTCCCTGATGGCCAAGACCGTTGCCGACGTCATGAAGATGGTGAAGGAGAACGAAGTCAAGTTCGTCGACTTCCGTTTCACCGACACCCGCGGCAAAGAGCAGCACGTTTCCGTGCCTGTCTCTCACTTCGATGAAGACAAGTTCACGGCGGGCCACGCTTTTGACGGCTCCTCGATCGCCGGCTGGAAGGGCATCGAAGCCTCGGACATGCAACTCATGCCCGATCCCAACACCGCCAACATCGACCCGTTCTTCGAAGAGCCCACCCTGATCCTGACCTGCGACGTGGTCGAGCCCAGCGACGGCAAGCCCTATGAGCGCGATCCGCGCTCGCTGGCCAAGCGGGCCGAGGCCTACATGAAGTCGACCGGCCTGGGCGACACCGCCTTCTTCGGCCCGGAACCCGAATTCTTCGTGTTCGACAGCGTGCGTTGGGGCAACGACATGTCGGGCTGCTTCTCGAAGATCGAGTCCGAAGAAGCCGCCTGGAACACCGGCAAGGAATACGAGCACGGCAACTCCGGCTACCGCCCCACCGTCAAGGGCGGCTACTTCCCCACGCCCCCGGTCGACAGCATGCAAGACATGCGCTCCGAGATGTGCCTGGTGCTCGAATCGCTGGGCATTCCTTGCGAAGTGCATCACCATGAAGTGGCCAACGCCGGCCAGATGGAAATCGGCACCAAGTTCAGCACGCTGCTGCAGCGCGCCGACTGGGTCCAGCTGCAAAAGTACGTGATCCAGAACGTCGCCCACGCCTATGGCAAGACCGCGACCTTCATGCCCAAACCCATCGTTGGCGACAACGGCTCCGGCATGCACGTGCACCAGTCGGTCTGGAAAGACGGCAAGAACCTGTTCGCCGGTGACGGCTACGCCGGCCTGAGCGAATTCGCGCTGTTCTACATCGGCGGCATCATCAAGCACGCTCGCGCGCTGAACGCCATCACCAATCCGGGAACCAACTCGTACAAGCGCCTGGTGCCGGGCTACGAAGCCCCGGTGAAGCTGGCTTATTCGTCGAAGAACCGCTCGGCTTCGATCCGCATCCCGCACGTGGCCAACCCCAAGGGCCGCCGTGTCGAGGCGCGTTTCCCGGACCCGCTGATGAACCCGTACCTGGGCTTCTCGGCCATGTTGATGGCCGGTCTCGACGGCGTGGAAAACAAGATCCACCCGGGCGAAGCCGCCACCAAGGACCTGTACCACCTGCCGCCGGAAGAAGACAAGCTGATCCCGACCGTCTGCCACAGCCTGGATCAAGCGCTCGAGTACCTCGACAAGGACCGTGCCTTCCTGACCAAGGGTGGTGTGTTCACTGACGCCTACATCGATGCCTACATTGACCTGAAGATGCAAGACGTCACGCGTTTCCGCATGGCGACCCATCCGGTCGAGTTCGACATGTACTACACGCTCTGAACCCGCGAGGGCTCTGCGTATCCAAGGGACGGCCATGCCGTCCCTTTTTTCGTTTGCGAGCGGCAATCGGCCACAATCCCGGGCATGGCCCTGTCACCCGGCGCACCGATGCCCGCGTTACAGAGTCAGAGGTGACTACATGACATCAGTGCATTTCAAGCTGTCCGTGACTTTGCTGGCTGCCTTTGCAGCGACTGCGTCCTGGGCTCAGGACCCCAACAAGCCCGTGTACCGCTGCCCCGGCAACCCGGTGCTCTACACCGACAGCCTGTCGGCCAAGGAGGCCAAGGAAAAGGGCTGCCGCACCTTGGAGGGTGCGCCCATCACGGTGATCCAGTCCGTCAAGCCTCGCCCGGGCGCTCCGGTGCCATCGGCCAGCCGCGGCGAGGGCTCGAAGGTGGAAGCCAATGAACAACGCGCCCGCGACACCGACGCGCGTCGCATTCTCGAAAACGAGTTGAGCAAGGAAGAAGAGCAGTTGGCCGCTCTTCAGAAGGAGTTCAACAGCGGCGAGCCCGAGCGCCGAGGCGACGAGAAGAACTACCAGAAGTACCAGGACCGTGTGGCCGAGATGAAGGCCAGCATTGCTCGCAAAGAAAGTGACATCGCAGCCCTCAAGCGCGAACTAGGCAAGCTGCCGCAACAAGCTCCCAAGCTGCAGTGAGCCCGGTCAGCGCCCGGCCGCCTGCATCGGCCCCTCAACCCCTCTCATTCCAGGCGTTTGACCACTTGGCCACCATGGTGGCAGTGGTTCACCGCGAAGGGCATTGCCTGTTTGCCAATGCCGCTTTCGAGCATGTGCTGGGGCTGTCTCGCCGCAGCGTGTTGCGCGGCTCGTTGTTTGACTGGTTCGTCGACGCCCACATCGTGCGCGAAACGGTGGCTGCGGTCGCGCGCAACGATTTCGCCACCAGCCGCTTCGAGGCGCTGCTGCGCCGGCCGGCCTCGGTTCACAGCGACCCGCTGCCCGTGCACGTGATCGTCAACCAGATGGACCGGGCCGACCAGGTGATCGTCGAGCTGGTTGAAATCGAGCAGCAGACCCGCCAAGACCGCGAAGAGCGTGCGCTGGGCCAGGCGCAGGCCAACAAGGAGCTGATCCGCAACCTGGCGCACGAGATCAAGAACCCGCTGGGGGGCATTCGCGGCGCGGCGCAGCTGTTGGAGATGGAAGTCGAGTCACGTGCTTTGACGGAATACACCCAGGTCATCATCCAGGAGGCCGACCGCCTGCAGGCGCTGGTGGACCGGCTGCTGGCGCCACACCGCAAGCCGCATGTGGTCAGCGATGTCAACATCCATGAGGTGTGCGAGCGGGTGCGCTCGCTGATCCTGGCCGAGTTCCCGCGCGGCCTTGCCGTGCGGCGCGACTACGACACCTCCATCCCCGAATTCCGCGGTGACCGCGAGCAGCTCATCCAGGCGGTGCTCAACATCGCGCACAACGCCG
>NZ_JANOCG010000685.1:0-6194 GCF_031412075.1 Rhizobacter sp. | reverse complement strand
TGGCCACGGCCACCGGCGTCTGCTCCGGCCTCGTGGTGCACACGATCGTGGCCACGCTGGGCCTGGGTGCGCTGATCCAGGCTTCTTCGTTCCTGTACCTCGGGCTGCAGATGGCCGGCGCGGTTTATCTGGTCCACCTGGGATTGCAGTTGCTGCGTGCGCCGCAACAGCAACTCGCGATGGCCGGGTCGGCCGCCAAGCGGCCGGCGCGGATGTTTTTCGATGGCGCCATGTCCAACATCTGCAACCCGAAGATCGCGGTGTTCTACCTCGCGTTCCTGCCGCAGTTCGTGGCACCTGGCGCCGCCCATGCGACGCTGTCGCTGTTCGTCCTCGGGCTCGTGTTCGCGGTGCTCGCGCTGCTGGTCAAGGGGCCCATCGGCCTGGGGGCGGCGGCGCTGTCCGGCTGGCTGCGCTCGCACCCGCAGTCGCTGGTCTGGCTGTTCCGCGCGAGCGGCCTCGTTCTGCTGGGGCTGGGCCTGCAGCTGGCCCTGCAGCGGCCCTTGTGACGTGGGTACCGCACAGATGGTACAGATGGACAAGCCCGACCAGGTGTTGCAGTACATGCTGCGCCCGTGCATCGATGACTGCCTGGACCTCTGGTTCGGCAAGTCGGCGCAAACCGACCAGGACATCGGGAAGCGTTTCGGCGCCGACGTGGTCCTCGCGGCCGGTGGGTTCTACGACCCCTGGGCGCTGGACGCCGAACACCCACGCGGCCTGGTGGCCCTGGTCATGCTGCTCGACCAGTTCCCGCGCAACATCTACCGCGACACGGCGCAGATGTATGCGGGCGACACGCGCTGCCAGGCCATCGTGGAGCAGGCCCTGTGCGCCGGCATGGCCGAACGCCTTCGCCCGATCGAGCGTGTTTTCCTCTGCCTGGTGCTGACGCACTCCGAGCGGCTGGTCGACCAGCGTCTGTGCATGGCCTTGTGGGGCCACACGATGGCGGAGCTGACGCCGCAAGACCCTTTGCGTGTGTTCCAGGACATCTTCCAACGGCACCTCGTGGTGATCGAGCGCTTCGGTCGCTTCCCTCACCGCAACACCGTCCTGCAGCGCACGAGCACCGCAGCGGAAGAGGCTTTCCTGGGCGACGGCAGCTTTCGCTTCGACCTGCCCTTGGTCCGGCGGCCAGAGGGTGGCTTCAGTTTTGCCGGTAGCTGCAGCCGGTGGCCCGGCTACGGCGTGTCGGCGGCGGCCAGCGTTTCGGCTGCGTCGTCGGTGAGGGCGCGCCCCTCCTGCACCAGCGCTGCCGTCCGATCGGGCCCCAGCGCCGCCGTCGCAGCCGCCAGCACGCCTGCGAGGCTGACCTCTTCTTCGGGGTCGAACTTCATGCTGCGGGTTTCGTAGCTCTGGCGCGCGTAGCCCACCAGCCGTGCCGCCGCGACGAAGCGCTGCTCGGCGGCCGCCAGCACGCAGAGCTGCAACCCGAGTGTGGGCGTGGCGAAACGCCGCCCGGCAGCAAAGGCGCGCGGCAAAAGGGCACGCGCCTCGTCGAGCCGGCCCAGCGCCACCAGCGCAGCAAACAGCGAACTGAGAACCCACGGCAGGTTGCCGTTGCGGCCGCTGCCATCCGCATCGACCCGTGCGAGCAACACCTGACCGCGCTCTGCGGCCTCGGCGTACCGCTCGAGGTTGTAGAGCGCGCTGACGATGTTCGATTCGGCCACGTCCACCGCGTCCTGGTCATGGAGCTGCTGCGCCAGTGCCAGCTCGGCCTCTCGCCCGGCGAACACGGCGGCATAGTCGCCTCGGGTCACCGCGGCCTGCACCAGGGCGCCCAGAACAGCGAGGCGTTCGCGCGGTATCAGGTCGGCGATTGTTGCGGCCTGCGTTTCCAGGTCGGCACAGGCCTCGGCGAGTTCAGGGTCTGCGGTGGTGATGCTGCGCACCCATGTCAGCGTGGCACGCAGCAACTGCCGCGGTTGTTGCAAAGGCCGCCACAGCGCCACCGCCCGCCGCCCTGCCACGCGCGCGCCGGCGTCGCGGCGGATGGCGCCGATCCGTGTTCGCTCGGTCCACCACATCGCCTGGGTTGGCCCGGCCAAGCCCCGGCCGGCCTGGTCCATCAAGGGTTCCAAGGCCAGCAGCCAGTTGCCCGACTCGTGGCGCCAGACAGTGAAGGTGGTCACGCCGGTGACGCGTGCGCTCAAGTGCGCTGCCATGCCCAGATCGTGTTCGCGCGCCCAGGCGATGGCGTCACGCGCGTTCTCCATCTCGGCCAGGCACAGCGCAAGCGTCTTGCTGTCGCCGGCCGTATGGCGTGTGACGAGGGCGAGCACCGCTTCAGCGTGGCGCCGGCAGACGGTGGTTTCTTCGTCCGCAGGGTCACCCGCCAGCCTGAGCTGCTCAAGCGCATAGGCACGCATCGTCTCGAGCAAGCGATAGCGCGGCGGGTCGTCACGGCTCACGACCACCAGCGAGCGGTCGGCCAGTGTCGCCAGACCGTCGATGACGTCCCATCGCGCCTGGGCATCGTCGGTCATCAGGGCCACGGCGAGCTCGAGCGTGAAACCGCCGGCAAACACCCCGAGCGCGCGGAACAGCCGCTGCTCGGTGGGCCCCAGCAGCCGGTAGCTCCAGTCGAGCGCGTTGTGCAGCGTGCGGTGGCGCGTGGCGGCTTCGCGGTGCCCGCGTGTGAGCAGCGCGAAGCGCTCGGCCAGCGCGTCGTGCACGCCTTGCAGGCCGAGCAACGGCACGCGAGCGGCCGCCATCTCGATCGCAAGCGGCAGGCCGTCGAGCTGCGCGCAGATCGTGCGCAGCAACGGCAGCACGGCTGGCGTGAGCGCGAAGCGGTGGTCGGCGGCGACGATGCGTTCGACCAGCAGGGCCAGCGCCCCGTCGTCCACGCCCGAGTCAGGCTCGGGCAGAAGCAGCGGTTCGAGCCGCAGCACCCGTTCGCCGGCCACCGCGAGCGGCGCCTGGCTGGTCACGAGCAGCCGCACGCCGGGCAGCGGGTGCAGCAGAGCGGCCAGCTCGGCGCAGGGCTGGATCAGGTGCTCGGCGTTGTCGAGCACCAGCAGCAGGCTCTGCTCGTGCAAGGCCGCCAGCAGCTGCGTGGGGGCCTCGTCGTCGCTGCCAGTCAGCTGCAGGTCGAGCGCGCGCGCCAGCGCACCGGCGATCTGGCGGCCCTGCACCAGAGCCGCGAGGTCGACCCAGACGCTGCGGCCCGCCCATCGCGCAGCCGAGCTGCGCGCGAGGCTGGTCTTGCCGACCCCCGAGCTGCCGACCACGGTGACGCAACCGCCGACTTGCAACAGGTCTTCGAGGCGGGCGAGGTCGTGATCTCGCCCGATCAGCCGATGCACTGCGCCAGGCGGTGGCGCCAGAACGGGCGCCGTGGTGGACGCCACCGCCGTGTCGCCCACCACCGCAGTGAAGCGATAGCCCCGCCCCGGCACGGTGGCGATCACCTCGCCGCCGAGCAGCTTGCGCAGGTTGCTGACCTGCATCTGCAGGTTGGCCTCTTCGACCACCAGGCCGGGCCAGACGCGGTCGAGCAGCTCGTTCTTGGTCAGCAGGTGGTCAGGCCGCTCCGCCAGCACGATCAGCAGGTCGAGCGCACGCCGCCCCAGCGCCGCGGGCTGGCCGTCGACGAGCAGGCGGCGCTCGGCCGGCTGCAGCTCGAAGCGCTGCGACGGGCCGAAGCGCAGCGGCGGGGCGGTCGACGGGAGGGGCTCGGTGGTGGGCAAATCGGGGGCTCCGCTCGCGTGGGGCGACAGGTCCGTTGAAAGACTCGCGCCGGAGATGCAGCTTAACTGCGCCGCCTCTTTGGGAGATGTTTTGGGCGCGCTTGAGGACGTTGTGCTGGGTCGAGCGTCACAGTTCATCCACGCGCTGCAAAGCGTTTGCCCCCGCCTTCAACTCCTCAGGAGCCTCGTCATGAAAACCTCGTCCATCATTGTTTTCGTCATTGCTGCTTGGGTCGCCGTCAGCGCGCAGGCCATGGTTTCGGGCGACAACCCGTTGCAGCCGGACGCCGTCGTGCGCGTTGCCGCCGTGCCCTGAACATCGTTTGCACACCCCCAAACCCATACCAAAGGAACCAAGATGACCCATGCTGCCGTGATCTCCGAACCCCGGATCGTCCCCATCACCCCGAGTGCTGACGCACCCGGGGTGACCTCACCCCACATTCCGCGCGTCACGCACTCGGCGCTCGCCGTGCACGTGGCGACGGAGAACCACACCATGTTCGTGCTGGACGAGGTCGATTGCATCGCGCACGGGCGCGCGCTCATGCCGAACGCTGGCCTGCTGGAATTCGACTGGTCGATCTGAGCGAACTTGCTTTCAACCTCACAGCCTCGATCCGTGATCGAGGCCTCAGCCCGCCGAGTTCTGCGCCCAGACCTTGGCATCGAGGGGGCGTCGTAGAGCCGTCGCTCTTGACTGCCGCCGCTCTGTTTGTATGACCACCAGAGGGGTGTGAAGAGAGAAAGAGCGCACTTGGCTCCGTCACGGCTTGCCTTTGCCTTGACGCACTTCCCACGGCAACATCAAGGTCAACAACGTGAGTTGGTCGAACTCGGCCACGAACTGGTCGATCACCGCCTGCGGCTCGTCGCACAAGGCCTCGTCGGTGCGCAAGCCGAACTGCACGCTTCCGGCGTACGACATGATGCTCACGCCCAGGCCGATGTCGCCGGCCGTCGGCACCCAGAACACCACCTCGTACACCTCGGCACCACACAGCCGCAGCGGCGCGTCGGGGCCGCGCACATTGGTGACGATGGCGGTGGTCTTGGCCTGAAACAAGCCCATCAGCGCGTCTTGCCCCGGCTTGATCAAGAGGCCGGCGAGGGCCAGCACGCCGTAGGCCAGCACCGGTTGGTAGTTGTCTTTCAGCTCTCCCATTCGGCGGCGCACTTCGTACACACGCTCCACCGGGTTGTGCATGCCAATGGGCAGGAGCAGCGGTGCCAGCCCGAAGCGGTTGCCCAGCTCCCACGACGGTTGGTCGAGCGGGCGCAGGTTCACCGGCACCATGGCGCGGATGTCTTGGCCGGTCGGGTCGTCACCCTGCTCGCGCAGGTAGCGGCCGATCGCGCCAGCCACGCAGGCGACCAGCACGTCGTTCACCGAGCAGCCGAGCGCGTAGCCCACGGCTTTGACGCGGTCCAGCGCCAGTGGCTCGCACCAGGCCACCCGTTTGTGGCCCGCCGAGTGGCCCTTCAGCCGCGTGGGCGAGTCGTTGGACATGAGGGCCAGGGAAGCGGCGTCGCTGACCGCCTGCTGACCTTTTTTCAGCAAGCCTGCGGCGTCGGACAGCAGCTGCCCCGGGTGCTGCAGCTGTTCCATCGACTTGGCGCCCCAGGCGGCCACCGACTGCAGCGAGGCCAGCGACAACCAGTCGCCGCTGGCTCCGCGGTGCTCGGGTGGCGTCGGGCCGTCGTCGGTGATCGACATCATCACCGTGCTCAGCGCCACACCGTCGCCAATGCAATGGTGCACGCGGCACAGCAGCGCACTGCCGCCGGCGCAATGTTCGACCAGGTGAAACTGCCACAGCGGGTGGGCGTGGTCGAAGGGCGCAGACGCCAACTCGCTGGCGCGCTCTTGCAGCGCGGCGCGCTCGCTCTGGCCGCGCCGGCGCTTGAGCTTCTCGACCACCAGGTGGCGGTGGATGTCGAAGCTGGGGTCGATCTCCCAGGTGTTGGACAGCGCGCCCTGCACCGCCCGCTGTCCAAATCGCTTGTACTTGAGCAGCTTGTCGCCCAAGCGCTGGCACAACACGGCGTGGCTGATGCCGGGGCGCAGCATCCACACGCCCAGGATCACCATCTGGTTGACGTCGTTGTCGGTGCGAAGCCAGGCCGTGTCGACCACGCCCATGGCTTCGGCGGCGGCTGGGGCCATGGTCATGCCTGGGAAGCGCTGCTGCTGCGCAACTCGCGCCTCAAGGTCTTGCCGATGTTGCTCTTGGGCAGCGGCTCGGTGCGGAACTCGACGAACTTTGGCACCTTGTAGCCGGCGAGGTTCTTGCGGCAGTGGTCGAGCAGCTGTGCCTCAGTCAGTGATTCATCTCGACGCACGACGAAAATCTTGACCGCCTCGCCCGACCTGGCGTCTTGCACGCCGACGGCCGCCACCTCGCGCACGCCGGGGTGGGCCGAGATCACGTCTTCGATTTCGTTGGGGAAGACCTTGAAGCCAGAGACGATGATCATGTCTTTCTTGCGATCGGT
>NZ_JANOCG010000684.1:0-2603 GCF_031412075.1 Rhizobacter sp. | reverse complement strand
CGAAGGTGTGTCGGTGCTGCTGGTCGAACAAAACGTGGCCTGCGCGCTCGGCGTGGCCGACCGCGTGATCGTGATGCGCCACGGCAAGGTGGTGCACGAAGGCCCGGCCGAACCGCTGCGCCAAGACCCCGATCTGCAACGCCGCCTTCTCGGTATCTGAGTCTGGAATCTGACGCCATGAGTTCACAACCCCTTCTCCAAGTCCAGGGCCTCGTCAAGCGCTACCAGCGCGGCTGGCCGAACCGCGTGACCACCTTTTGCCTGGAAGCCGACTTCCAGATCGAAGGCCCCGCCATCGTCGGTGTGATGGGTGCCAACGGCGCCGGCAAGACCACCATGTTCGAGCTGATCACCGGCAGCAACCTGCCCAGCGACGGGCGTGTGCTGGTGGCCGGCCAAGACATCCACCGTGTGCGTTACAAGGAGCGCGACCGCCTGGCGCTGCACTACCACCAGTCCTACCAGGTGCGCTCGTTCACGCGCACCCACCCGGCCTTCATGCTGGAACACGCGGCCAGCGAGCGCGCGCAGGTGCACCTGTTCGACGAGCCGCAGTTCAACACCCAAGACGGCTACATCGGCTTCATGCTCGACTTCTTTCGCCGGCTTCGCGCAGAAGGCCGGTTGGTGTTCTTGTGCCTGCACCCCAACGAGCCGGTGCACCTGGACATCTTCAACGAGGTCTGCGACCGCTACCTGTTCGTGCACAAGGACGAATCGCGTGTCAGCCGCGTGATGCAGGCCGGCTCGCTCCACCAGTTGGCGCGCGATGACCGCGTGCGCCATTACCTGGGCAAACTGGCCCCGCTGGCCGACAAGGCGGCCTGACGGCAACCCGGCCACTGCCCGAAAGGGCAGGTTCGCTCGCGCAGCGCTGCGCGAGAATCGGCCGCATGAAGTTGCTGCTGATAGACGACCACCCGCTGTTCGGCGTGGGCTTTGCGCATGCGTTGACACATGCCCAGGCTGGTGTCGACGTGCAGACCGCGCTGACCGTGGACGAGGGCCTGGCCCTGGCAGCGCAGACCCGCGAGCTGGACGTGGTGCTGATCGACTACCGCCTGGGCGAAGGCAACGGCCTGGACGGGCTGCGTCGCTTCGGCACGCAGTACCCGCTGGTGGCGCGGGTGCTGATCTCCGGCGATGAAGACACCGCGCTCGCGGCGCGTGCGCGGGCCGCCGGCGCGGCCGCCTTTCTGGGCAAGTCGCTGGCGATCGGCCAGGTGCTGCAGGCCTTGCAGGTGGTGTGTGCCGGAGGCGAGTACTTCAGCGACGCTGCTTCGGCGCTGTCACAACGCGGTGCCGGCGACGCGGGCCCCACGGCACGCCAGCTCGAAGTGCTGTCACTCATCGCACGTGGCCGGCAAAACAAACACATCGCCGACGAGCTGGGCATTGCCGAACGCACGGTCAAGCTGCATGTGACGGCGCTGCTCGATGCGCTGGGCGCGAACAACCGCACCCACCTGCTGGTGCGCGCGCGTGAAGCGGGGCTGCTGTAGATGGCGCACGCGATGCGACGCTTGCAGCTCATTCCCGACTCGGTCGAGCCCGGCCAGCTCGAACGCTTGCTCCGTGTCAGCCCGATGGTGTCGGTGCTGAGCACCGTGGGTGCGGTGGTGTCGTGTGTGTTGTATTTCAAAGGGCCCGTCGACCGGGAGTTGATCGTCTGGCTGGTGCTGTTCGGCTGCGTGAGCCTCGCGAGGGTGGTAGCGGGCCTGTGGGCGCTGCGGCCCCACGTGCTGAGCGCAAACCCACGGCTCTGGGCGCGTTGGGGCCTGGGCAGCACGCTGGTGCATGCCTTGCAATGGGGGGCGCTCAGCGTGGTGCTGAGGGCTCCGGGCAACGCCGAGGCCGAGTCGATCCTGCACATCACCCTGGCGGCGGTCGCCATGGGGTCGGCGGTGCACTTGTCGGGCTTCTACCGTGTGCTGGTGGCTTATGTGGTGTGCGTGTTGGGGCCGCTGGTGCTGCGTGACCTGCTCGTCGGCAGCTCGTACCACGCCGTGATGGCCATGATGATCTTCCTGATCGGCGTGTACACGCTGCTCAACGGCCGCAACCAGTCGCAGCTGATCGAGGCCTTGCACCTGGAGAACCAGCGCAGCGAGGCCGCGCGCCGCGCCGCTGAAGAGGCCAATGCCGCACGCACCCGTTTCTTCGCCGCGGCCAACCATGACCTGCGCCAGCCCTTGCATGCGATGGGCCTGCTCGCGCAGACGCTGCACGCGCAGGGCCCGAAGGCCTCGCCGGTCGACGTGGCCGAGGTGTCAGGCCACCTGGTCGAGTGCGTGGAAGGCATGACGAATGTGGTCGACGACCTGCTCGAGATCACCCGCCTCGATGTGGGCCACATGACAGCGCAAAGTGCGGTGTTCGGGCTCGACGAGCTGCTGCGCGAAACCTGCCAGCCCTACCAGGCGCTGGCCCGTGCCAAGGGCCTGCAGCTGGTCGTGGACGCAGGGCCGCTGGCGGTGCGCAGCGACCGCGCGCTGGTGGCGCGCGTGCTGGCCAACCTGGTGTCCAACGCGATTCGCTACACCCGCTCCGGCGCGGTGCGCATCTACGCCCGTCGCCAGGGTGATCACGTGGAGCTTCGGGTT
>NZ_JANOCG010000683.1:0-7069 GCF_031412075.1 Rhizobacter sp. | reverse complement strand
CTCATGAGCCAAACTAACCAACACGCCCAAGTCCTCATTCTGGGCTCTGGCCCCGCAGGTTATACCGCCGCCATTTATGCGGCACGCGCCAACCTCAAACCCATGCTCGTCACCGGCATCGCGCAAGGTGGCCAATTGATGACCACGACCGAGGTCGACAACTGGCCGGCTGACGTGATGGGCGTGCAAGGGCCCGACCTGATGCAGCGCTTCTTGCAGCACGCCGAGCGATTCAACACGAAGATCGTGTTCGACCACATCAACACCGTCGACTTCTCCAAGCGCCCGTTCACGCTCAAGGGCGACTCGGGCACCTACACCTGCGACGCGCTCATCATCGCCACCGGCGCGTCGGCCAAGTACATCGGCCTGCCCTCTGAAGAAGCCTTCATGGGCCGCGGCGTGAGCGGTTGTGCCACCTGCGATGGATTCTTTTACCGCGATCAAGACGTGTGCGTCGTGGGCGGCGGCAACACCGCCGTCGAAGAAGCGCTCTACCTGTCGAATATCGCGCGCAAGGTGCACCTGGTTCACCGCCGCGACAAGTTCAAGGCTGAAGCCATCTTGGTCGACAAGCTGATGGAAAAGGTGTCTACCGGAAAGATGGTGCTGCACCTTTGGCAGACGCTCGACGAGGTACTCGGCGACGCGTCAGGCGTCACCGGCGTGCGGCTGAAGAGCACCCAGGGCGGCGGGACGAGCGAGCTCACACTGAAAGGCTGCTTCATTGCCATCGGCCACCAGCCCAACACCGACATCTTCAAAGGCCAGCTGGAGATGAAAGACGGCTACATCGTCACCCAGAGCGGCTTGAACGGGCTGGCCACGATGACCAGTGTGCCGGGGGTATTTGCCGCCGGCGACGTGCAGGATCACATCTACCGCCAAGCCATCACCAGCGCCGGCACCGGCTGCATGGCCGCACTGGATGCGCAGCGATTTCTGGGGCACTGAAACACACCCGTAGGCAGGGGCTGAAAAGCTGGCTATAATCGTGGTCTTTGCCGAAAGTGGCTCGCGAGCGCTATGCGCTTGTTTCAGTCAGCAACTTTTCGGCCCCAGTTCTGAAATTCACACGGAGAAGCGTCATGGCACGCGTCTGTCAAGTCACGGGTAAGCGCCCGATGGTGGGCAACAATGTTTCCCACGCCAACAACCGGACCAAGCGCCGCTTTCTGCCGAACCTGCAATACCGCCGGTTCTGGCTCGAAACCGAAAACCGCTGGGTGCGCTTGCGCATCACCAATGCGGCACTGCGCCTGATCGACAAGGTGGGCATTGAGCAGGTCGTCGCCGACCTGCGTGCCCGCGGCGAAATCTGATTTAGGAGCCGATCATGGCAAAAGGTGGACGCGAAAAAATCAAGCTGGAATCGTCAGCCGGCACCGGTCATTTCTACACGACCGACAAGAACAAGAAGACCACGCCCGAGAAGCTTGAGATCATGAAGTTTGATCCCAAGGCTCGTAAGCATGTGATGTACAAAGAAACCAAGCTGAAGTAATTCATTTCCCGGTTTCAGAGAAACCCGCTCGGCTCACGCCCGGCGGGTTTTTTATTGCACGAGATTTCTAGCCCCAAAAGAAAAGGGCCCGCCAAGCGAGCCCTCTTTTCTTCGCCGTTGGAGGCGTTATGCCTGAGCCGCGCGCAGCCTCAAAGCGAACTCTTGCAGGGCGGCAATCCCGCTCTCCTCGGCTTTCTTGCACCAGACCTGCAAGTCGGTCACCAACTGCTCAGCGGAGACATTGGTGCGCGTCCACAAAAGCCGCAACTCTTCGCGCATCGTCACCAATTTGACGAGCGCCGGACTGTGGTCAAGGGCACTGTCGACCTGAGCCTTCAGATGCGTCGGGATCTTGTCTGCATCGCGATGCAGCCATCGACGCGCCAAACGCATGTCAGCGAGCTTCTTGCTGCCATGCGCGCCTTCCGCCTTGAGGCGTTTGACTTCAGCGCGGCAGGTGTCGCGCAAACCGCGCGCGTACTTCGCCATGACTTCGTAGCGGTTGGTGATGAGCGCCTCTAGCGTCTTGGAATCAGCCACCGGCTTGATGTCGCCGATCTTGAGCATCGGGGGGGTCTTGCGAACCTTGGCCAGGCCCAGCATTTCCAGGCCACGGATGTACACCCAGCCGATGTCGAACTCGTACTTTTTGACCGAGAACTTGGCCGAGGTCGCGTAGGTGTGGTGGTTGTTGTGCAACTCTTCACCACCAATCAGGATGCCCCAGGGAATCACATTGGTGCTGGCGTCGGCCGATTCGAAGTTGCGATAACCCCAGTAGTGGCCGATGCCGTTGATGATGCCGGTGGCCATGACGGGAATCCAGGCCATCTGGATGGCCCAGACGGTGAGGCCGATGGCGCCAAAAAGCATCAGGTCGAGAACCAGCATCAGCCCAACACCTTGCCAGGCAAAGCGACTGTAGAGGTTGCGCTCGATCCAGTCGTCAGGGGTGCCATGGCCATATTTCTCCATGGTTTCCTTGTTCAGCGATTCGGCACGGTACAACTCCGTGCCTTCCAGCAGCAGCTTCTTGATGCCGCGCGTTTGCGGGCTGTGGGGATCTTCTTCGGTCTCGCACTTTGCGTGGTGCTTGCGATGGATGGAGACAAACTCCTTGGTCACCATGCCGGTGCCGATCCATAGCCAGAAGCGGAAAAAGTGCGAAGGAATCGCGTGCAGGTCGAGAGCGCGGTGCGATTGGGCACGATGCAGGAAGATCGTGACAGAAGCAATCGTGATGTGGGTTGTCACCAGCGTGAACAGCAAAACTTGCCACCACGTCGTCTCGATCAAGCCATTGGCAAGCCAGGCGACCAAGCCATTCCACACAGACATCAATTCGTTCATCAAATAGCCTTCAAACCGTCACAGCGGACGGGGTGTCTCATTGTAAGGGAGAGCCCCTCGCCCATTGCTGAAAAACCGAGCGGTTTACCCGGCCAGTTTCCGCTATCTGAAGGCGCTCTGAAGCAGATCAAGGCTCAAAGGCGCTCCCAGACGGCTGCAAAGAAACCGTCGGTGCCATGCCGGTGTGGCCACAGGCGCAGGAAATCGCCCCGAACCAGGCTGTTGGCCTGGGCCACATGGGCCTTCTCCAGCAGTGGCGCGACGGGCAAAAGCTTGAACTCCTTGGAATGGGCTTCGCTGAAAGCCGCGGCGATGGCCTCGTTTTCGGCCTCCAGAAGGCTGCAGGTGGCATAAACCAATCGGCCACCAGGTTTGAGTAGGCGGGCGGCGCTGGCCAGGATTGCGGTCTGTTTGGCACGCAATTCCTCAACCGACTTTGGGGATTGCCGCCATTTCAGGTCAGGATTTCGCCGCAAAGTGCCCAGCCCTGAGCATGGTGCATCCACCAGCACGCGATCAATCTTGCCGGCCAGGCGCTTGATGCGGTCGTCACGTTCGTGGGCGATCTGCACCGGGTAGACGTTCGACAACCCGCTGCGGGCCAGCCGCGGCTTGAGCGCTGCCAGCCGGTGGCCCGAGGTGTCGAAGGCATACAGCCGACCGGTGTTGCGCATGGCCGCACCCAGCGCGAGAGTCTTGCCACCCGCGCCGGCGCAAAAGTCGACCACCATCTCGCTGCGCTTGGCATCGGTCAGCAAGGCCAGCAGCTGGCTGCCTTCGTCTTGCACTTCGATTTCGCCCTTGCTGAACACATCGAGCTTGTTGAGCGCGGGCTTGCCTTGAATGCGCAGGCCCCAGGGCGAATACGGCGTGGGCACCGCTTCGATGCGCCCCTCGGCCAAGGCCTTTTGCACGTCGTCGCGTTTGGCCTTGAACGTGTTGACGCGCAGATCGAGCGGGGCACTCTCATTCAGGCTGTTGACCAGCGGCCAGAAATCGTCGCCGATCGACGCTTTGAGCGTTTCAGCCAGCCACTCGGGCAGGTTGTGGCGCAGCTTCTCGGGCAACGCGGCGCGATCCACCGTTTGCACCTGCGCCAGCCAGTGCTGCTCGGGCTCGGTGAGCGCCGCGCGCAAAAAACCTTCATTGCCTTGCCAGCCCAGCAAGGCCAGGCGGCGCTCCATTTCACCTTTGCCCGATTGGGCGAGGTGCTGGAACAGCAGGCGCTGACGCAGCACGGTGTACGTGGTTTCGGCCAGCGTGTGACGCTCGCGCTGGCCCAGCTCGCGGTGGGTGCGAAAGAAGTCAGAAACGATGCGGTCGGCGGGTGTGTCGAACTGCAAAACCTTGTTCAGCAGATCGGTGGAGAGTTCGAGCAAGGCGTTGGGGTGCATGCCGCGATTATCCTTGCCGCCCATGAGCGACCACGATTTGCCACCGCTGCCCGAGACACCGCTCGGGCTCTACCGCCACTACAAGGGTGGTGAATACGAAGTGATCGGCGTCGCCCGCCACAGCGAAACGCTGGAGCCGCTGGTCGTGTACCGCCCGCTCTACAACCAGACGGGCTGGTGGGTCAGGCCCCACGCCATGTTCTTCGAAACCGGCAATTTCGACGGCGTCATGCGTCCGCGCTTCGAGCGCATCTGAGGCCTACAGCAGCTGCGACTCGCCAGCCAAGTGCGTGACCACGCCGCGATCCACACGCAGCAGGCCTCTCACGAGCCAACGCACAGCGAGCGGGTACATCACATGCTCGCGGGCCAGCACACGGGCCGACAAGGTCATCTCGCTGTCACCCGGTAACACCGGCACCACCGCCTGGGCAATGATGGGCCCGTGATCGAGCTCGGCCGTCACGAAGTGCACTGTGGCGCCAGCTGCCTTGCAACCCGCTTCAATGGCCCGGCGGTGCGTGTGCAAGCCGGTGAACGCTGGCAACAACGACGGGTGCACGTTCACCATGCGCCCCTCGAACTGCTTCACGAAACCTGCGGTCAGGATGCGCATGAAGCCGGACAGCACCAACACATCCGGCGCAAACCCGTGCACCACGCGCGCCAGCTCGGCGTCGAAGGTTTCACGGTCGGCAAAGGCCTTGTGATCGACCACGGCGGTGGCAATGCCACGCGCCTGTGCGAATTGCAAGCCGGCCGCATCGGGCCGATTGCTGATGACCGCGGCAATGCGTGCGGGCCAGCCTTCGGCGGCGCACGCCTGGACGATGGCCTCCATGTTCGAGCCGCGTCCCGAGATCAAAATCACAATGCTTTTCATCGGCCGACAGTGTAGCTTTGCCCCTCATACAATCCGCCTCTTTCCCTCGTGAAACGTCACTGCACACCATGACTGAACGCGCGTCACAACGTGTCTTGACCGGCATCACCACCTCCGGCACACCGCACCTCGGCAACTACGTGGGCGCCATCCGCCCTGCCATCAAGGCCAGCCTGGAGACCGGCGTCGAGAGCTTCTTTTTTCTCGCCGATTACCACGCGCTGATCAAGTGCGACGACCCGGCGCGCATCGAGCGCTCACGCCTGGAGATTGCCGCCACCTGGCTCGCCGCGGGGCTCGACACCGAGCGCGTCACCTTCTACCGCCAGAGCGACATCCCCGAGACACCGGAGCTCACCTGGCTGCTCACCTGCGTCACCGCCAAGGGCCAGATGAACCGCGCGCACGCTTACAAGGCCGCGACCGATGCCAACCTCGCGATCGGCGAAGACATCGACGCCAACATCAGCATGGGTCTGTACAGCTACCCCATCCTGATGGCGGCTGACATCGTTTTGTTCAACGCCCACCGAGTGCCGGTCGGGCGCGACCAGGTGCAGCACATCGAGATGGCGCGCGACGTGGCGCAGCGCTTCAATCACTTGTTCGGCCGGGGCAAAGACATCTTCGTGCTGCCGCGCGCCGAAGTCGAAGAAGACGTGGCCATGCTGCCCGGGCTCGACGGCCGCAAGATGTCGAAGAGCTACGACAACACCGTTCCGTTGTTCGAAGGCGGCCCCAAGGCGCTGAAAGAAGCGGTGGCGCGCATCGTCACCGACTCGCGCCTGCCCGGCGAGGCGAAAGACCCCGACAGCTCCGCGCTCGTCACCATCTACGACGCGTTTGCCAGCGCCGAACAAAGAACAAGCTTGCGCGGCGACCTGCGCGCGGGCCTCGGCTGGGGCGATGCGAAGCAGCGCGCCGTCGAGCTGATCGAGTCGCACGTGGGCCCGATGCGCGCCCGTTATGAAGAGTTGATGGCGCACCCCGAGCGGGTCGAAGACGCACTGATGGCCGGTGCGGCCAAGGCGCGCGCTGTGGCCGAGCCGCTGATGCGCGAAGTGCGCCAGGCCGTGGGCCTGCGCAAGATGGTGGCCGCGCCTACCGCCAAGAGCGGCAAGGCCGAACCGGGCAAGCAGGCCTTGCCGGTGTTCAAGCAGTACCGCGAAGGCGATGGCCGCTTCCACTTCAAGTTCAGCGCCGCCGATGGCACGCTGTTGCTGCAAGGTGGCGGCTTTGCCGAAGGCCGCGAATCGGGCCTCCTCATCAAGCGCCTGAAAACCGAGGGCATCGCCGCCCTGCAAGGCGCGTTGGTCGAAGTGCTCGCGCCCTTGCCGCAGGTCGAAGCCGCACTGAGCGCCCTCGCTGCCCAGGACGAGTGAGGCCCATGGCCGGCATCCACGTCACCGACATCGAGTCCGCCATCAACTGGTGGCGCGAGCGCTCGCCCTCGCCCGACGGCATCACCGCCTGCCCCGAGGTGCTGGCGCTCGCCGAAACCTACGCGCTGATGGTGTACTACCACGAGCTCGAGTGCGACGAAGACTCCATGCCGGCCAAGGCGCATGACGCCTGGCTGGCCTGGTACGCCACCACGCCCGATGCGCCCTGCATCGCCATCTGCTCCACCAGCCAAGGCGACGACGTCTGCAAAGGTTGCGGGCGCACCTTCGACGAAGTGCAGCACTGGACGGTGATGAGCCCCGGCGAGAAGCGCCACACCTGGCGGCGCATCACGATGGACGGCACGGCCTGGCGCTTCAACCGCTACCGCGAACGTGCCGGCCTCAAAGAGTCGCCCGCCGCCGAGGGCGCGGCTTGACCCAGCACTCGCTGCTGGAGAGCGCACGCCGCATCGCGCCCCTCGCCTGGCCGGTGTTCATCGGCCAACTCGCGGTGCTGGCCTTCAGCACGGTCGACACGGTGATGGTCGCGCGC
>NZ_JANOCG010000682.1:0-20278 GCF_031412075.1 Rhizobacter sp. | reverse complement strand
ATGAGTTGAACGGCTTTGGCTACATCGTTGAGATGGACGCCTATGACAAGGCTGTCGCCATCAAGAAGCGCACTGCACTGGGCCGATTCGCACACGAGAGCGCCGCCTTCAGCCGGCAGGTGGTCGGCAAGCCGCTTGCTGTGTACATGGGCGACGACTCGCGTGGTGAGTACATCTACAAGTTCGTCTCGACCGCGAACTGGGCTGCAGCCGATGCGAACCCCGCCAACCGCATCACCACCGGCGACAAATACCTCGATAGCGGCAAGCTCTACGTGGCCAAGTTCAATGCTGACGGCAGCGGCGAGTGGGTCGAGCTCCACATCGCCAACGCTGCGATCGCGGGCTACGCCACCTACACATTCGCCGACCAGGCCGACGTGCTGGTGAATGCCCGACTGGCCGCCGACGCCGTGGGCGCCACCAAGATGGACCGGCCGGAATGGTGTGCGGTGCACCCGACCACCGGCGAGATCTACTACACGCTCACCAACAACAGCAACCGCAAGCTCGAACCGAGCGGCTCGTCGCAAATGGGTCTCAACGGCGCCACCCCGCGTGCTTACGCCGACGGCTATGCCGGCGGTGCTGCAGGCGCGCCGGGCAACATCAACGGCCACATCATCCGCATGGCTGAAACCGCCGGCGAGTCGGCTGCGACCACCTTCGCGTGGGACGTGTACCTGTTCGGTGCCCAGGCCGAACTCGACCCCAAGCCGGCCGGTATGAGCGACACCGACTACGCCATCAAGGTGGCCGAGTACGCCGCGCGGGTCAACATTTCCGCGCTCACCAACGACCAGGATTTTTCCAGTCCCGATGGCATGTGGTTCAGCAAGAACACCGGCCTGTGCTGGATTCAGACGGACGATGGCTCCTACACCGACCGCACCAACTGCATGATGCTGGCCGGTGTGCCGGGCGTGGTGGGCGATGGCGCCAGACGCACCCTCAACTACACCCGCGCTGACGGCACGACACTGGCCCTGGACACCTACGTGGGGCGTCTGCCGACGGCCACCACCCTCAAGCGCTTTTTGGTGGGCCCGGTGGATTGCGAACTGACCGGCTGCACCGAAACGCCCGACGGCCGCACCCTGTTTGCAAACATCCAGCACCCGGGTGAAGCGCTCGATGCCGTGAGCGACATCAACACCCCGGCGCTCTACAAGAGCCACTGGCCGGGCAACGCCGGCTACGGCGCGGGCGGTGCGACGGCCCGCCCCCGCTCAGCCACCATCGCGATCACCAAGAACGACGGCGGGCGCATCGGCAGCTGAGCTGTTTGAGTTAGAACGAAGAAGAGAGTGGGCCGCGGGCGATTTCCCAATCGCCCGCGGCTTTTTTTCATCCAACCCCGCCCGGGCCGATCAGCCGCGCCCCACGTAAGGCATCTTGGTGGCCATGAGGGTCATGAACTGCACGTTCGATTCGAGCGGCAGCGAGGCCATCTGCACGATGGCGTTGGCCACGTGCTCCACGTCCATGCGCGGCTCGACCATCATCTGCCCGTTGGGCTGGAGAATGCCCTTGGCCATGCGCTCGGTCATCTCGGTGGCGGCGTTGCCGATGTCGATCTGGCCACAGGCGATGTCATAAGCACGGCCATCGAGTGAGGTCGATTTGGTGAGGCCGGTGATCGCATGCTTGGTAGCGGTGTACGGCGCGGTGAACGGCCGCGGCGCGTGCGCCGAGATCGAACCGTTGTTGATGATGCGGCCGCCGCGCGGTGACTGGGCCTTCATCAGGCGAAAGGCCTGCTGTGTGCACAAGAAAGCGCCGGTGAGGTTGACGTCGACCACGGCCTTCCATTGCGCATAACTCAGGTCTTCGAGTGGCATCGGCGGCGTGCCGCTGCCGGCGTTGTTGAACAGCAGGTCGAGGCGGCCAAAGCGAGCGTGCGTGGCGTCGAACAAGGCCTTCACCGAATCGGGGTTGCCCACGTCGGTGGCCACGGCCAGGGCGTTGGGGCCCAGATCACCTGCGTCGGCCACCGCCTTGTGCAGCAGCTCGGCGCGGCGCCCGGCCAGCACCACGCCGTAGCCCGCACGCAGCAGCGCCAGCGCCGTGGCGCGGCCGATGCCGGTGCCCGCGCCGGTGACCAGGGCGATCTTCTGTGGCGCGTTCATGATGTAGGTTCCTCGGTAGCAGGGGTCGGCGGCATCTCGAAGCAGTCGACGAAGGTGAAGAACAGCGAGGCGTAAAACACCGCGTAGAAGCTCAGTGCCAGCGGCGGGATCACGATCATGGCCAGCCCCGGCTGGCCGAGCAACAGCATCAGCAGCGAGCTGGCAAACGCCAGGGCCGTCAAGGCGCCGGCGCCGGTCAAGACATACACGGCAAACGCCCCCTTGTTGCGCCAGCAGGCCACGGTGCTGAAGAAGATCGCCTTGGCGGCGGGCTGGCCGTCCCAATACACCAGCGCCGGCGCATGCCAGAACGGCAGGCTGAGCAGGCTGATGGCGGCGGTGATCCACAGCAGGCTCAACTGCACACGGTCGTCGGAGAAGAGGGCGTCGAGGCTCTCGGGGCTGGCCTTGCCGCTTTCCATCGTGGCCTGCATGGCCGCCTGGAACCGGCCCCCGTCGATCCAGACATAGATGAGCGCCACGACGACCATCAACCCCGCATACAGCGCTCCCAGTTGCCACAGCGCGCGCTTCTTTGCGGGCCCGCTGCGCAGGGGCAGCACGAACACCTTCAAGGTGGGGAAACGGCCTTGCAGCGCCAGCTGCGTGGCCAGCATGAAACCGAGCGTGACCAGGGGCAAGGTGCCCCAGACGAGCAGGAAGCCGACCCAGGGCAACAGCTGCGCCACCAGCGTGCCCATCAGCCACAGGCCGAACAGGCCCATGAACGCGAGCGGTCGGCTGAAGAACACGGCAAAGCCCTGCCGTACCCACTGTGCGCCGCGGCTGGCGGGAACGATTTGAAGTTTCATGGGTGTCAGATTCAGATCAGGGCGGGGTGCCAGGGTTCGGTGACCCGGTGCGCCAATACACGCTCGAAGTGCGTGGGGTCGTGGGCGGTGAGCACGGTCGCGTCACGCGGCAGGTGATAGTCCCACAGCCGCGACACCCAGAAGCGCAGCGCGGCCGCGCGCATCAGCGCGGGCATGAGGCGGCGCTCGCCCGAGCTGAGCGGACGCACCGCGTTGTAGGCGGCCACGAAGGCCACGGCGCGCTCTTCGGCAAGGCGGCCGCTTTCGAGGTCGGTGCACCAGTCGTTGAGGCACACGGCGATGTCGAACAGGAAGGTGTCGACCCCGGCGAAATAGAAGTCGAAGAAGCCGGTGAGCTGGTGGCCTTCGAACATCACGTTGTCGCGGAAGAGGTCGGCGTGGATGGGGCCGCGCGGCAGCGCCGCATAGGCAGCCGAGGCGGCCACCTGTTGCTGGTAGGCGAGCTCGCTCTCGATCAGCGTGCGCAGCTCGGCGCTGAGAAATGGTGCGACCACCGGCACGGTCTCGGCCCACCAGGCGAGGCCGCGCAGGTTGGGCTGGTGGCGCTCGTAGTCGGCGCCAGCCAGGTGCATGCGTGCGAGCATGGCGCCGACACTTTCGCAGTGGCTCACGTCGGGTGCGAGTTGGTGGCCGCCAGTGAGGCGGTTCACCACGGCCGCCGGCTTGCCGCACAGCGTGTGCAGGATCTCGCCATTCGCGTCGGCCTGCGGGTCGGGCACCGGCACGCCGTGCTGCGCCAGATGCTTCATCAAGTGCAGGTAGAAGGGCAGCTGCTCGTGGCTCAGGCGCTCGAACAGCGTGAGCACGTAGCGGCCTTGCGCAGTGTCGGCAAAGTAGTTGGTGTTCTCGATGCCGGAGGCGATGCCCTTGAGGCTGCTCAGTTCGCCCACGGGCAGGCGTTTGAACAACGCGGCTGCAGCGTCGAAAGAGACTTCGGTGAAGACGGCCATGTCAGCGCGGGGCCATGGGCCAGGACAGCAAGGGGCTGGGCAAGAAAATCATGGCCTGCATTGTAGGCAGGGGGTTCCGTGGTGCGCCGTCGCGCCGCGTGTGTGCGCTTCGTCAATCGAGCCGCACCCGCACAAAGCTCGCGAAGCGTGGCACGCCATCGGTGTGCAGGCCCCGGTAGCGGTAGGTGACCTGGCTGCCGATGGGTGGGGGCGACGCGCGATCGGCGTCGCGCAGCCCGCTGCCCAGCTTGAACCTCAGGCCCTGCGATGTTTGCACCTGCAGCGCACCCAGCATGCCTCGGTACTTGCCTTTGCCCGGCACGTGCCCGACCACGGTGGCTTCGGCGTCGAGGTGCTGCTTGAGTTTGAGCAGGTCGTCGTTGCGTTCACCTCGGTAGAGCGAAGCGCCGCGGTGGAGCATCAAGCCTTCGCTGCCTTGCCGCACGGTGTGAAGCAGCAGCGCTTGCAGTTCGGCGTCGTCGGTCACCTTGTGTTGGGGCACGGCTTGCAGCCACGCCGCCTTGTTCTCGGCCAGCAGTCGCTGCAGGTCGGCCAGGCGCTGGTCGAAGCGGCCGGGGTGCGCGGGCAGGTCGAACACCATGTAGCGCAGCTCGCGCCAGGCAGCATCGTCTGGCGCATCTTTGGCGATGGCGGACGAGGCGGCGGTGAAGCGCCCACGCCCGGCCCACAGTTCGCCGTCGAGAGGCTGCGTGGGCCAGCCGGCGGTGAACCACCGTGGCGCTGAGATGCGGTGGCCTTGGCGGGTCCACAGCTGCGAGCCGTCCCAGCAGGCGCGTACGCCGTCGTACTTTTCGCTGACCCAGTAGTCGGCCAGTGGCAGTTCGGGGCGATAGAGATTGGCGAGCATCAACGGCCGAGCTTCCGCATGGAGGGTGCGGGGTGCAAGCCAGCACGCGCCGAAGGCCATCAGCAGGGCACGGCGGGGTGGGGTCGGGTGCAGCATGGTTTCGTGCGGGTGAAAAGAAGTGCGCAGGCTAAGGGCCGCATGGCACCCCGCCAAGCCCGCCAGAGGGGGCACACCCGCATGGGTGATGAGGCTCGCGCACTTCCCCGACAATCGCCCGCATGAACGACGCCACCCTCCAAAACGACGGCCCGCTGCTGCTGGTCGACGGCTCCAGCTACCTCTACCGCGCCTACCACGCGCTGCCCGACTTGCGCGGGCCCGAGGGTGTGCCCACCGGCGCCATCCACGGCATGGTGGCGATGATGAAGAAGGCGGTGCAAGACGTGAAACCGTTGCACGCCGTGTGTGTGTTCGACGCCAAGGGCCCGACCTTTCGCGACGACTGGTACCCCGAGTACAAGGCCCAGCGCTCGCCCATGCCCGAGCCCCTGGTGCAGCAGATCGAGCCGATCCACGAGGTGGTGAAGCTGCTCGGCTGGCCGGTGCTCACGGTGCCGGGTGTGGAGGCCGACGACGTGATCGGCACCTTGTCGGAGCTGGCGGCCAAGGCGGGGCAGAAGGTGGTCATCTCCACCGGCGACAAAGACCTGGCGCAGCTGGTCAACGAACACGTGAGCTTGATGAACACCATGAGCAACGAACGGCTCAACGTGCAAGCTGTGGCTGACAAATTCGGCGTGCCGCCCAACCGCATCGTCGACTACCTCACGCTGATGGGCGATGCGGTCGACAACGTGCCCGGTGTCGAGAAGGTCGGCCCCAAGACCGCAGCCAAGTGGATCGCCGAATACGGCTCGCTGCAAGGTGTGATCGACGCCGCCGACAAGATCAAGGGCGTGGCCGGCGAGAACCTTCGCAAGGCACTCGACTGGCTGCCCACCGGCCGCAAGCTGGTGACGGTCAAGACCGACTGCGAGTTGCAAGACCACGTGCCCGGCTGGCCCTCATTTGACGAACTGGCGTTGAAGCCGGTCGACAAAGTGGCGCTGCTGGACTTCTACAACCGGTTCGGTTTCAAGACCTGGAGGCGCGAGCTCGAAGACGCGCTTGGCACCCCGGCAGCGCCCGCTGCTGCCACGTCACCGAAGCCCCCGCCCAAGATCACGCCACAAGGCGACATGTTCAACGACACGCCAGCGCAGCCACCGGCGCCCTCGACCGTCAACCGCAGCTACACCACCGTGCTGACCCTGGAAGAGCTGGAGCTGTGGGCCGACAAGGCCGAGTCGGCGCCGCTCGTCGCGCTCGACACGGAGACCGATTCACTCGACGGCATGCGCGCGCAGATCGTCGGCATCTCGCTCAGCGTGAGCCCGGGCGAAGCGGCCTACATCCCGCTGCGCCACAGCTACGCCGGCGCACCCGACCAGCTGCCGGTGGACAGCGTGCTCGCCCGCCTGAAACCCTGGCTGGAGAACGCCGACGCGCCCAAGCTCGGCCAGAACATCAAGTACGACAGCCACGTGCTCGCCAACGCCGGCATCACGGTGCGTGGTTATGTGCATGACACGCTGCTCGAAAGCTACGTGCTCGAAGCGCACAAGCCGCACAGCCTGGAGAGCCTCGCCCAGCGCCACATCGGCCGCAGCGGGCTGAGTTATGAAGACGTGTGCGGCAAAGGCGCGCACCAGATCCCCTTTGCGCAGGTCGAGATCGAAAAGGCGTCGCAGTACTCCTGCGAAGACAGCGAGATGACGCTGCAGGTGCACCAGGCGCTGTGGCCGCAGGTCGAGGTCGACGCCGGCCTGCGCTACGTCTACGAAAAAATCGAGATGCCGGTGGCCGCCATCTTGCAGCGCATCGAACGCAATGGTGTGCTGATTGACTCGGCCTTGTTGGCACAACAAAGCCAGCAGCTCGGCGAGCGCATGCTGGCGCTTGAAAAAGAAGCCCATGAACTTGCCGGCCAGCCCTTCAACATGGGTTCACCGAAGCAGATCGGCGAGATCCTGTTCGGCAAGCTCGGCCTGCCGGTGATCAAGAAGACGGCGAGCGGCGCGCCCAGCACCGACGAAGAGGTGCTCGACAAGCTCGCCGAGGACTACCCGCTGCCGGCCAAGCTGCTGGAGCACCGCAGCCTGTCCAAGCTGAAGGGCACCTACACCGACAAGCTGCCGCTGATGATCAACCCCCACACCGGCCGTGTGCACACCAACTACGCGCAGGCGGTGGCGGTGACGGGGCGCTTGTCGAGCAACGACCCCAACCTGCAGAACATCCCCATCCGCACGGCAGAAGGCCGGCGTGTGCGCGAGGCCTTCATCGCGCCACCGGGGCATGTGATCGTCAGCGCCGATTACTCGCAGATCGAGCTGCGCATCATGGCCGACATCAGCAGCGATGCGAACCTGCTCAAGGCCTTTGCCGAAGGCATGGACGTGCACCGTGCCACTGCGGCCGAGGTGTTCGGCATCGAGCCTGCGGCCGTCACCAGTGAGCAGCGGCGTTATGCCAAGACGATCAACTTCGGGCTGATCTACGGCATGGGTGCGTTCGGCCTGGCTGCGAGCCTGGGCATCGAGCGCGGTGCGGCCTCGCAGTACATCGAGCGTTATTTCGCGCGCTACCCCGGTGTGAAGCAGTACATGGACGACACCAAGGCCTCGGCCAAGGAACGCGGCTATGTCGAGACGCTGTTCGGCCGCCGCATTTACCTGCCCGAGATCAACGGCGGCAATGGTCCGCGCAAGGCCGGTGCCGAGCGCCAGGCGATCAACGCGCCGATGCAGGGCACGGCGGCCGACCTGATCAAGCTCGCGATGATCGCCGTGCAGGCTGCGCTCGACGCGCAACAGCGCAGCACGCTGATGGTGATGCAGGTGCACGACGAGTTGGTGTTCGAGGTGCCCGACGCTGAGTTGGACTGGGCGCGTGCCGAGATCCCGCGCTTGATGGCCAGCGTGGCGCAACTCAAGGTGCCGCTGCTCGCCGAGGTGGGTGTCGGCCCGAACTGGGACCAGGCCCACTGAAATCCGCAGGCCTCTGTTCTGCAAAGCGGAACTGAGCCCTAGGAGAACAACTCCCTGGGCAGCCCCTTAGGGGTAAGACCCCTCTCCCGTTGTGTGGCCTTCCACACTAAAAATCGCGTCTCCTGGCGTTTGGCCTGGGCGAATAACAGACATCTGTTTCGCTTTGCAGAACAAGCCGGGTTGCACACAGGGAGAGATCGAATCGACGCGCGCACCACACCGCCGCTGCTGGAGGTCACCGACGTGACCGTGCGCTTTGGCGGCATCACGGCCTTGGACAAGGTTTCGTTTTCGGTCACCGGCGGCAGGATCGTCGGGCTGATCGGGCCCAACGGCGCGGGCAAGACCACGCTGTTCAATTGCCTCTCTCGCCTCTACAACTTCAGCGAAGGCCAGATCAACTTCGAAGGCACACCGCTCACTGCGACGCCGCCGCACGGCATTGCCTCGCTGGGCATCGGCCGCACCTTCCAGAACCTGGCGCTGTTCCGCACGATGAGCGTGCGGCAAAACGTGCTGCTCGGCGGCCACAGCCGCACCAGCACGGGCTATCTCGCCAACGCCTTTCGCCTGCCGCAAGTGCGGCGTGAAGAAGACCGCCTGCGCGCCCACGTCGAGCAAATCATTGCGCTGCTCGATCTGGGCGCAGTCGGTGAGACGCCTGTCGCCGACCTGCCGTTTGGCACCCAAAAGCGGGTGGAGTTGGCGCGCGCGCTGATCACCCAGCCCAAGCTGCTGCTGCTCGACGAACCGGCCGGCGGCCTGAACCACGAAGAGGTCGAAGCCCTGATGGAGCTGCTGCGCCACATCCGCGAAGAGCTCAAGCTGACGATCCTCTTGGTGGAGCACCACATGAACCTGGTGATGCGTGTGTCGGACCAGGTGGTCGCACTCAACTTCGGCCGCAAGATCGCCGACGGCACACCGGCCGAGGTGCAAAGCAATGCCGAGGTGATCAAGGCTTACCTGGGGACAGAAGCATGAGCGACATCCTCTTGCAAGTGCGCGGCCTGCACGCCCAATACGGCCCGACCAAGGTGCTGCACGGTCTCGATTTCGACGTCAAGGCGGGTGGCATCACCACCATCCTCGGGGCCAACGGCGCCGGCAAGACCACCACCTTGCGTGCCGTGTGCGGCATGGTCAAGGCGCAGGGCGAGGTGTTGCTGGGCGGTGAACGCATCGACGGCAAGGCCACCGAAAGCATCGTGCGCATGGGCGTGGCCCACGTGCCCGATGGCCGAGGCACCTTCCTCAATTTCACGACCGAAGAAAACCTGCGCATGGGTGCGTACACGCGCAAGGACCGCGCCGAGGTGGAGCTCGACTACGAGCGCATGTACACCTACTTCCCGCGCCTGAAGGAGCGACGCAAGCAGCAGGCCGGCACGCTCTCGGGTGGTGAGCAGCAGATGCTTGCGGTGTCGCGCGCGCTGATGCTGCGGCCGCGGCTCTTGCTGTTGGATGAACCCTCGTTCGGACTCGCGCCGCTGGTGGTGCAAGAGATGTTCAGCATCTTCAAGGCCATCAACGAGAAGGACCACATCAGCATGCTGCTGGTGGAGCAGAACGCCTCTCTCGCGCTCAAGCTCGCCGACCACGCCTACCTGCTCGAAACCGGCCGCGTGGTCACCTCGGGCACGTCGGAGTCGATTCGCAGCGACGAGTCGGTACGTCGCTCTTACCTGGGTTACTGATCCATGGACTTGTTGATCCATCAAATCCTGTCCGGCCTGGCCACCGGGGGCATCTACGCCAGCATGGCGCTGGCGCTGGTGATGATTTACCAGGCCACCCACCACGTGAACTTTGCGCAGGGCGAGATGGCGATGTTTGCCACCTACCTGGCCTGGACGCTGCTGCAGTCCGGCATGCCGTACTGGGCGGCCTTCTTCATCACGGTGACGGTGTCTTTTGTCGCCGGGGTGGTGATCGAGCGCGTGATCATCCGGCCAGTGGAGCATGCACCGGTGCTGTCGGTCGTGACGGTCTTCATCGGGCTGCTGGTCATCTTCAACAGCGTTGCGGGCTGGGTGTTCTCGTACACCATCAAACCCTTCCCGAGCCCGTTTCCGGATCAGCCCCTGTTCGGCAACCGCTACCTGTCCTCGCATGAGCTGGGCACCATGGGCATCACCTTCGTGCTGCTGTTGTTGCTGTTCGTCTTCTTTCGGTTCACGCCGCTCGGGTTGGCCATGCGCGCTGCCGCACAAAACCCGGTATCGAGCCGCTTGGTGGGTGTGCGTGTGGGCTGGATGCTGGCGCTGGGCTGGGGCCTGGCGGCGGCGATCGGGGGTGTGGCCGGAATGATGATCGCGCCGGTCGTCTACCTCGAACCCAACATGATGGGCGGCGTGTTGCTGTATGCCTTTGCCGGGGCCTTGCTGGGCGGCATCGACAGCCCGGGTGGAGCCGTCGTCGGCGGCTTCCTGGTCGGCATCCTTGAAAACGTGGTCGGCACCTACCTGGGCAACGAACTCAAGTTCACCATTGCCCTGATCCTGATCGTCACGGTGCTGGTGATACGACCGTCCGGCCTGTTCGGCAAAGTCAACGTTTCGAGAGTGTGAGATGACAACCGCCACCACTCACAAACCGGCCCTGAGTCGCAACCAGCTGATCGGCCTGGCGCTGTTGCTGGCAGGCGTCTGCGTGCTGCCGTTCTTCATTGCCAACTACCGCGTCTTCCAGCTCACCCTGGCCCTGGCTTATGCCATTGCCATCCTGGGGCTGAACATGCTGATGGGCTTCAACGGCCAGATCTCGCTCGGCCACGGCGCGTTTTATGCCATCGGCGCCTACACGGCCGCCATCCTGATGGACAAGGGCAACGTCCCTTATTGGCTCACGATCCCGATCGCCGGTGTGGTGTGCCTGGTGGCGGGTTTCCTGTTCGGGCTGCCGGCGTTGCGGCTCGAAGGCCTGTACCTGTCGATTGCCACCCTGGCGCTGGGCATTGCCATGCCGCAGATCCTCAAGCACAAGGTGTTCGAACACTGGACCGGCGGCTCGCAAGGCCTGGTGATCATCAAGCCCGACCCGCCCGAGTGGCTGAAGATCTCGCAAGACCAGTGGCTGTATTTCTTCGTGCTGGCCTGGACGGTGTTGCTGTTCGTCGTCGCGTGGAACCTGCTGCGCGGCCGTGTCGGCCGGGCGATGGTGGCGATTCGCGACCAGCCGGTGGCGGCGCAGGCCATGGGTGTGAACACCGCGATGTACAAGTCGCTCACCTTCGGTGTCTCGGCGCTTTACACCGGCATTGCCGGCGCGCTGGGCGCCATCGTCGTGCAGTTCGTGGCGCCCGATTCGTTCGGCATCTTCCTGTCGTTCACCTTGTTCATCGGGGTGGTGATCGGCGGCTTGTCGTCGATCTCGGGGGCGATCTACGGCGCGCTGTTCATCCAGTTCATCCCGAACGTGGCCGACGAAATCTCCAAGGCCGCGCCCTGGGCCATCTACGGCGTGTTCCTGATCGCCTTCATGTACGTGATGCCCACAGGTGTGGCGGGCTTCGTGCGCATCGTGAAGGCTCGGTTTCTACGAAGGCGGGTAACTCAGTAAGCCGTTCGCGAGGCTTGGCGCGTTGAGTTGCGTACACCGGCCTCTCCAGTGTGTGTTCGACAGTCTGAAAGGAAGCAACATGACATCGAGGAACTTGAAACTTGCGCAGTGGGCGGCGGCGTGTGCCACGCTTGCCGTCTCACTGGTCCACGTGAACGCGTCTGCACAGGCCAAGTACGGCCCCGGCGCTTCCGACAAAGAGATCAAGCTCGGCCAGACCATGCCCTACAGCGGCCCGGCCTCGGCTTACGGCACCATCGGCAAGCTGCATCTGGCCTACTTCAAGATGATCAACGATCAGGGCGGCATCAACGGCCGCAAGATCAATCTCATCAGCCTTGACGACGGCTACAGCCCGCCCAAGACCGTGGAGCAGGTGCGCAAGCTGGTCGAACAGGAGGAAGTGCTGGCGCTGTTCAACACCCTGGGCACGCCGCCCAACAGCGCGATCCACAAGTACGTGAACGCCAAGAAGGTGCCGCACCTGCTGCTCTCCACGGGTGCCACCAAGTGGGGCGACCCGAAGAACTTTCCGTGGACCATGGGTTTCAACCTGAGCTATCAGGCCGAAGGCACGATCTACGCCAAGTGGCTGATGAAGAACAAGCCCAATGCCAAGATCGCCGTGCTGTATCAGAACGACGACTACGGCAAGGATTTGCTCAAGGGCGTGAAAGACGGGCTCGGCGCCAAGGGCGCGAAGATGATCGTTGCCGAAGCGACCTACGAGGTGGCCGACCCGACGGTCGATTCGCAGATCCTCACGCTGAAGGCATCGGGCGCCGACACCTTCATCAACATCACCACGCCCAAGTTCGCCGCGCAGGCGATCCGCAAGGCCTATGACAGCGACTGGAAGCCGCTGCACATCATCAACAACGTGGGCGCCTCCATCGGCTCGGTGCTGATCCCGGCCGGGGTTGAGAAGTCCAAGGACCTGATGACGCTGCAGTACTACAAGGACCCGAACGACCCGCAGTGGAAGGACGATCCGGCCATGCTCGAATGGCGTGCCTTCATGGGCCGCTACTACCGTGATGGCGACCCCAAGGACGCCAGCAACATGTACGGCTACATCTCGGCGCAGACCATGGTGCAGATTCTCAAGCAGTGCGGCAACGACCTCACGCGCGAGAACGTGATGAAGCAGGCCGCCAGCTTGAAGAACTTCAAGCTGCCGCTGCTCTTGCCCGGCATGCTGGTCAATACCTCGCCGACCGACTACTTCCTGATGGAGCAAGGCCAGCTGGCCAAGTTCACCGGGACGCAGTGGCAAGGCTTCGGCGACGTGATCGGCGCTGCCGACTGAGCTGGCGCGCGATGCACGTTTCAGAGAGCCGCCTTCGGGCGGCTCTCTCGCTTTTTGGGGTATGTCGTTCCGCCTTCGCGGGAATGACGAACGCTGCGAGTTACTTCAGCGCGAGATCGCCCCGCTTCACGAAGGCCGTCACATCGTTGAGCACCGGCACCATCCAGCGCAACGACCACGCCATCGAAGCGACCAGCAACACGTGGTCGATGCGCTCGTAGATCTCCAGCGTGACGGGCACTTCCACCGCTCGCAAGCGTGCGGCCAGCCCGAGCGTGTTGCGCTCGGTGTCGACGAGTTTGTCGCCCCGCGCCGCGCCCAGAAACACAGGCGGTGCACCCGGTCGCACGTATTCGAACGGCTGCGAGCCCGCCGGGTAGTTGGGGTGATAAAACACCGGCTGTGCATTCACGTTGTTGATCGGCAAGAAGTCATACGGCCCGGCCAGACCCACCCAGCCTGCGAGGGCTGCAGGCGACTGCCCTGCGGCTTGCAGCCAGCGCCCGTCCAGCACCAGCATGGCCGCGTTGTAGGCCCCGGCGCTGTGCCCCATCACGAACACCCGCTTGGGGTTGCCGCCCAAGCGACGGGCCTCACGCAAGCCGTAGGCAACGGCCTGGGCGCTGTCTTCGAGGAACGCCGGGTAGCGAACCTCGGGGTAGAGCCGGTAGTCGGCCACCAAGGTGAGCACGCCGCGCGAGGCCAGGGCTTCGCCGACGAACTGGTATTCGCTGCGGGCGCCCCAGTTCCACGAGCCGCCGTAGAAGAACACCACCACCGGCCAGCCGCCGGCCGGGGCGGGGCTGGTGGGCTGGTAGATGTCGAGTTGCTGGCGCGGCAGCGAGCCGTAATTCACGCCGCCGGTCAGCGTGTAGGTGGACGAGGGTGTGAGCTTGTTGAGCCCTGCCGCGCAGCCTGTGAGAGCGAGGGTGGTGGCGGCGAGGGCGAGGCGTCGGGTTCGGTTCATGGGGTCACTTTACGCAGAACCCGCGCCGCCGGATGCGATGGGGCTCAACCCAGCCGTGCCTTGTGCCGCGCAATCTGCGCGCGCACCTGGGCTGGCGCCGTGCCGCCCAGCACGTTGCGCGCGTTGAGCGAGCCGTGCAGGCTCAACACGCCGATCACGTCGTCGGTGATCGCGGCGTTGAAACCTTGCAGCGTGGCCAGTGGCAGCTCGCTCAGGTCCAAGCCTAGCGCGATGGCGGTCTTGACGGCGTGGGCCACCGTTTCATGCGCGTCGCGGAAGGGCAGGCCCTTTTTCACCAGGTAATCGGCGAGATCGGTGGCGGTGGCATAACCCTTGAGGGCGGCGCGCTCCATCGCGTCTTTCTTGACGCGAATACCACCAGACCTCGCCCCGGTTTCCGGGTCGAGGGTGCCGCCCACCATCTCGGCCATGATGCGCAGCGTGTCGCGCACCGTGTCGACGGTGTCGAACAGCGGCTCCTTGTCTTCCTGGTTGTCCTTGTTGTAGGTGAGGGGCTGGCCCTTCATCAGCGTGAGCAGGCCCATCAGGTGGCCGACCACGCGGCCGCTCTTGCCACGCGCCAACTCGGCCACGTCGGGGTTGCGCTTCTGCGGCATGATCGACGAGCCGGTGCAATAGCGGTCGGCGAGGTCGATGAAGCCAAAGTTCTGGCTCATCCACAGCACGATCTCCTCACTCAGGCGCGACACGTGCACCATGGTGATCGAGGCGAACGACGCAAACTCGAGCGCGAAGTCGCGGTCGCTCACGGCGTCGAGGCTGTTCTGGCACACGCCGTCGAAGCCCAGCGTCTTGGCCACACGCTCACGGTCGAGCGGGTAGCTGGTGCCGGCCAAGGCGGCGGCGCCCAGCGGCAACTGGTTCACGCGTTTGCGCACATCGGCCAGGCGCTCGGTGTCGCGGGCAAACATCTCCACGTAAGCCAGCAGGTGGTGGGCAAAGCTCACCGGCTGCGCCACCTGCATATGGGTGAAACCCGGCAGGATGGTGTCGACGTTCTTCTCGGCCACCTCCACCAGCGCGAGCTGCATCGCCTGGAGCAGCGGCGTGATGGTGTCGATCTCGTCGCGCAGACACAGGCGCACGTCGGTGGCCACCTGGTCGTTGCGCGAGCGGCCGGTGTGCAGGCGTTTGCCGGCGTCGCCCACCAGGGTGGTGAGCCGGGCTTCGATGTTGAGGTGCACGTCTTCGAGGTCGAGCTTCCATTCGAAGGCGCCGGATTCGATCTCCTGCGTGATCTGCGCCATGCCGCGCTGGATGTCGGCCAGGTCGCTCGCGGCGATCACACCTTGCGCGGCCAGCATGTCGGCATGGGCCAGGGAGCCTGCGATGTCGGCCTTCCACATGCGCTTGTCGAAAAAAACGCTCGAGGTGTAGCGCTTGACCAGCTCGCTCATGGGCTCGGAGAAGAGCGCAGACCACGCTTGGGATTTTTTGTCGAGTTGGTTGTCAGACATGGGGCGGTTCAGGGGGGAGGCGGCGGGTGTAACGCTTGGTAGGCCGGGTTGCCGAGCGACGGGACTTGGCGACAATGCGCTGCACGACCCAGTGCAGCGCCCGATTCTATTCGGCACCCCATGGCAGAACCCCACCCCCAAGACGCATCCGTCAAGAGCAGCCGCCCGGCCAGCCTGGGGCCGGAGTCCACACGCTCGGGCGACTCCATGCAGAGCAGCAGCATCTTCGGCCCGACAGGCTTCGGCCCTTTCGAGGCCGCGGCGCGCGGCCAGCCTGGCGCCGGGTCGGCGTTCGATGTGTGCCACGTCGGGGTGGTGCTGCGCGCCTTGCTGTTTGTGCACATCTCGCTGGCGGTGGGGGTGTCGTTCGCCTCGATCGACTTCCGGGCCTGGCTCACGCTGCTGGCCGTGGCGGCGAGCATGGCCTTGCCGGCGGTGCTGTTGTGGCTGGTGGTGGCCTGTTTGCTCAAGCGCTCGCTGGCGCGCTGGTCGACGGCTGCGCAGTGGGTGGCGGCGGTGGGCCTGGGCGCAGTCAGCGGAGGGTTTGGCTGGGGGCTGCAAGCCATGGGAGGCCTCGGCCTGCTCGGTGGTGGCGTGCCCTGGCCGGCGCCTTTGTTGGGCGGAGCGGCGCTCGCTGCGGCCCTCTTTTACTGGCTCACCTTGCGCGCACGCGCTCGCCTGCCGGCCGACACCACGGCGCGGCTGGCCGAGCTGCAGTCGCGCATCCGCCCGCACTTTCTGTTCAACACGCTCAACACCGCCATCACGCTCGCGCGGCTCGACCCCGCGCGCACCGAGCACCTGCTCGAAGACCTGGCCGAGCTGTTTCGGGTGGCGCTCACCGAGAGCGGCGAGTCGGTGAGCCTGGCCGACGAAGTGGCGCTGGCCAAGCGTTACCTGGCCATCGAGCAGGTGCGTTTTGGCGAGCGGCTGCAGGTGAGCTGGGAGCTCGACGACGACGCCGGTTCCGCCCGTGTGCCGCCGCTCTTGCTGCAGCCGCTGGTCGAAAACGCGGTGCGCCACGGCGTGGAGCCGGCGGCTGACGGCGGCGTGATCCGCATCCGCACGCGGGTGAAACGCGCGCATGCGGTGGTGAGCATCGTCAACACCTTGCCCAAGCAGGCCTCGCGGCCCGGCACCGGCATGGCGCTGCGCAACGTGCGCGAGCGCCTGCGGCTGATGCACGACGTGGCGGCGCAGTTTGAGACGCGCCTGGAGCGTGATGTGTTCCGTGTGCAGATCATCATTCCCCTTTGACGAACGCCATGACCGAAGAACTCCGAGTTTTGGTGGTCGACGATGAAGAGCTCGCGCGCCTTCGCATGCGCAGCCTGGTGGGCGAGTGCGCCTCACCCAAGGCACGGGTGGTCGGCGAGGCCGGCAACACCGGCCAGGCGCTGGCCTGGATCGGCGCCCATGAATGCGACCTGGTGCTGCTCGACATCCACATGCCTGGCCCCGACGGCACCCAGCTTGCCGCCCGCCTGCGCCAGCTGCCCAAACCGCCGGCCATCGTGTTCGTGACGGCGCATGCCGAGCACGCCTTGCAGGCCTTCGACCTCGAAGCCGTCGACTACCTCACCAAGCCCGTGCGCCGCGAGCGCCTGCAGGCGGCCTTGCAGCGGGTGGCGCAGCGCCTGGGCACACGCACAGCCGAGCCAGCGGCCAGCGACGAGGCGGAGCCGGTGATCCTGGTCAACGAGCTGGGGCGCAAGGTGCGCGTGCCGGTGTCCGAGGTGCTCTACCTCAAGGCCGAGTTGAAGTACGTGACGCTGCGCACCGCCAGCCACACCCACGTGCTCGACGATGCGCTCACCGATTTGGAGCAGCGCCTGGGCGACCGGTTCTTGCGCATCCACCGCAATGCACTGGTGGCTCGCCGTGCACTGCGTGCGCTGGAGCGCCGGGTGATGCCCGCCGAAGAGGGCGACGAAGCCGCCGAAGGCTGGGTGGTGCGGGTGGCCCCGGTGGATGAATGGCTGGCGGTCTCGCGCCGCCAGGTCGCGGCGGTCAAGGAAGCGATTGCGGAGGGTGGGGTGTGAGCATCGAAGTCGACGCAGCGGAGCCGCGCTCGCGGGCCACGTGGTTGGGCGTGGTGTTGATCCTGGTCGCGCTGGCGGCCCTGGGGTGGCAGGCCTGGGTGTCGGGCGTGGGCGACGAGTTGTCGCCGCTCGCGCCGGCCGAATCGATGGGCAAAACCTCGCTGCAGGACATGCTGGCCAACGTCAATGGTGCAACCCTCGGCGCCTGGGCAGCGTCGTCGGCCCGGCACCCGGCCCTGCCGGCGAGTGCGCCGCTGGCCCCCGGCGAGACCGAGATCTGCGGCCTCGGCCGTGTGAAGGCCGACGACACCGGGCAGCCGAAAGACATGGCGCCGGTTCGGTTTGCCGCGCGGCGTGCGCGCGAGCGGCTGTTGTCCACACTCGCCAACAGCCCCGATGAGGTCGCGCGTGCGGCCGGGCTGCTGCTCATGAGCGCCGGCCGCCCGCAGTTTGCTGACGAAGCTTGCGACACCGCCGACTGCGCGCAGCGCACCGCGCCCGCCCCCAACCCGGGCGGGCGCTTGCGCTCCGACCTGGTGGCGCGTGATGCGCTGGCCAGCATGGCGCTGACCACCCGCTCGCCGAAGGTCTACGCCCTGGCCATGAATGCTTGCCAGAGCCACCGCAAGGAGGGCGTGTGCCTGCAGCTCTCGCCCGAACAATGGGCGCGGCTCGACCCCGACAACGCCGTGCCGTGGTTGTATGTGGCCGCCGACGCGGGCGACCGCCGCGAGGCCCCCACCGCCGCCGAGGCGCTGTTTCGTGTGTCGCGCGCCGCGCGGTCTGATGCGCACTGGGGTGCGTTGACCGGCCTGGTTCTCGCCAAGCTTCCTCCCGAGCTGCCGATCCTCGACAAGGTGGCTTTGGCGGGCGAGGTGCTGAGCCTCGAAGCGGAGGCATTGATGCCGTTCGTGCCGGCGAGCCAGTACTGCTCGGTGGCCGAAGTGCGCGACGCCAACCGCCAGCAGGTGTGTTCGGCCATGGCCGAGGTGCTGGTCAACAAGGGCAGCAGCTTGATGGATGTGGCCCTGGGCACCAGCATCGGCCAGCGTGCGGGCTGGCCGGCCGAACGATTGGCTGCCTTGCAGGACGAGCGTGACGCCTTGCTGCAGCTCAACGACCAGAGTGCGGTACCCCAGCGCTGGAGCTGCACCGGGCTGGTTCGCACGCTGAACCAGCTGACCGAGATGGGCCAGCACGGCGAGCTCGGCGCGATGCGACGCGCCTTGAAGCAGTCGCCCGAGCCGGTGGCGGTGCTGGCGCGCAAGCAGCGCGAATCGTCTGCGTTGCGCGCCGCCAGTGCGGCCAGCAGCGCGGCGTTGAAACCCTAGGGCCTGTTCACACTAAATGAGCGCGGGTGCTCATTTAGTGTGAACCGGCCCTAAGCCTTGGTGCCCGGTCGCAGCAGCGACCAGGCCATGAAACCCATCAGGGCCAGCGCGGCCAGCAGCACACCCCACAGCCAGAACTTGCGTGAAGGCGCAGGGCCCGGTGCCGACGTGGCCGCCGACGCTTGAGCTGCCGCGCTCGCCGCAGCGGTGGGGGGCGAGGCGGCGATCACCACGGTGGCGGTGTCGCTGGGCAGGGCATCAGCGGGCTGGCGTGTCGGCATCAGTTGAGCGAGCGTGAGGGCGCTGGTCGACAGCTCACCCCCCCAGGCCAGCCGAAACGGCGCCGGCTCGCGCGCCAGGAACACCAGCGCTGCCGGTCGCGCACCGACGCGGATCGTCGGCGGTGTGGCGCCGAGCTGCACCATGCCGCCCACCGGTTGCACGCGCAGGCGTGTCACCAGCCCCGCGTTCAACGCCAGCTCGGGCGAGCGCACTTCGCCTTCCGGGAGGCGCAGCCAATAGGCGGTGGTGGTTTGCAGCGGGCTCCACACGGCGGCTGCTTCGGCGGTGGGCTGTGGCGAGGTTTTGCTGCGCACGCCCTTGAGCGTGTCTTTGAGGTGGTCGCGGTGGCGGTGGCGGCGCGCGGGTTGGGTGGAGGCGCCCGCGCTGCGGTCGTACTGCACCAGCAACTGCAACGGCGCGAGGGTGTTGGCGGCAGCCAGTTGCCATTGCAGCCGCTCCAGCGGCAGGTGGCGTGGCAGGGAGTAGTCGCAGTGTTGTGCGCTGCATTCGCTGGGCGCGATGGGCTCGCTCCATTGCAACGGTGGCGCGGCGTGATGGTGGCTCACGCTGACCACCCGGGCGCCGCTGAGCGGTGGGGGTGTGTTGCCGGGCAGCGGGCGCAGGCGCAGGTAGCGCGCGCGCAGGCCGTCCAGCTCGAACGCGCTGTGCTCCAACCGCAAGCCTTGGTGTTGCAGCGACAGCAGCTGCGCGGCGCGCTGCAGCGTGCTCCATCGTTGCAGGTCGTTGCTGTGTTCAAGCACGAAGCCGTAGATGCCCTGTGTGCCGGGTGCCACGCTCAGCTGCAGCGTCAGCAGCGCGCCTTTGACGCTGCGGGTGTCGATGATCCAGCCGCCTTGTTGCGCGGCGTCGACCGCCGATGCGGCAGCAGCTGCCTTGAAAAAAGGCACGGCTTGCCGATGTTCTTGCGCCGTGGGCCCGCCGGGCTCATCGACCCAGGCGTGCGGCACCGGTTCGCCGCGTGCGTTGAGCACCTGGATGTCGCCCAGGTCGGCAAACCGCGTTTGGGCCATCACGGAAAGCGGCACGCGCAGCCCGTGGTACACCGCCGGGCCTTGCAACACCAGCGCGGCTTCACCGGCGATGGCGCTGGCTGTGCAGATCGCGAGCAAGCCGGCGAGAGAGCGTTCACGCCACATCGTTGTTCTCCTTGCGGCTGGGTGGCACCGGGGCAAAGTAGCCCACCAGCAGCAACAGCAGGCCCACCACGATGAAGGACACGATGCGGTAGAGCCCGCCGCGGTCGGCCAGCTCCACGAAAAAGAGCTTGAGCACCACCACGCCGAGCAGCGCCGCGCCCACCACCCACACCACACGCTGCAGCTGCTTGTGGCCGAGCAGCATCAAGGCCACACCGACGATCGACCAGGCCACCGACAGTGCGGCCTGCGTGAGCGTGGAGTCGAACAGTGCATCGGCCTCCCAGGGCACGCCAGCCCAGTGATGACAGATGCGCAGCACCATGCCGGTGTAGATCGCAA
>NZ_JANOCG010000681.1:0-9290 GCF_031412075.1 Rhizobacter sp. | reverse complement strand
GGTCGTGAACCTGCAACCTCAAATTGCGATGTTGCTGCTTGCGGCCGAGCAGCTCTTGCACCAGCAGGGCACCCGATTGCACGGTCACCGGGTGCGAGACCCAGGCCAGCCCCACGGCGCTTCGGGTGATGGCTTCGCGGTTGGCATCGGGTGCCACACCGCCCCAGCTGCCGCGCAGGATGCCCATGGTGCTGTCGATCCGCTTGTTCAACGACAACGCGCTGGCCTCGGCGCGCCGCAGCACCTGCTGGGGCGCCACCGTGCCGGCGAACAACTGCGCGGCCACGTGGCGCAGCTCATGCAGGTACTGGCGTTCGAGCTCGATCTCGCCGGGCTGCCCGCGCTTGCCGGCCGGGATGCGCTCGGCGGCGTATCCGAAGGCGGTCTCGGTGGAGCGCAGCACGATCCACATCAGGTAGTCCTCGACCAGATCGAACTCGCCTTCGCTGAGGTGGGTGATCTCCTGCACCAGCCGCCGGGCTTCGCGGTCGGCCAGCGTCCTGACTTCTTCGGGCGTGGGAACCACGTTGTCAAACAGGGCCTTGTCGCGCTTGTACTGCGGGCCCGGCTCCATGCCGATCATGAAGCTGCCCGCCAGCAGGTTGGGCGCGTGCGAGGTGTTGGAAAAACTGTCGGGCCGCTTGAGCACCTTGGTCACGGCGTCATGGGTGGCGGCAAACGGTGCCAGGGTGCTGAGGAAGGGCCACCGCCTGAAGACCGCCGCCACGAAACGCCAGACCAGGGGGCGGCGGTTGGCCCAGCAGAAGATGGCATAGCTGAGACGACGCACACCCGGCGGCTGAGCCTCCGGTGCGATGACATGGGCCTTCATGGGCTTCCCTCCTGTTCTGGAACCGCTGAGCGACGTGCGTTACCGGCCTGCCTCGATCTGCTGGAGGCGCTCTTTGGCGCGCTCGGCGAAGTAAGGCATCTCGCACTGCAGCGCCTGCGCGCGAGCGTCTTGAAAACGTTGCAGCGCCACATCGGTGCGGCCGGCTGCCACCAGCGTTTCAGCGAGGCCGAACAGGGCCTCGGCGCGGTGGCCGTGCTGCTCGCCAGCCGTCGCAAAATCGACCGCGTTCTGCGCCATCTCGATAGCCTGGGCGTGTTGCCCGCAGTGCATCAGGGCCAGGCCGAGGTTGTGGCGCAGGAAGAGCTCGCCGTAGGTGCCGCCCGCCAGGTGCGCACCGTCGGCCAGCACCTTCTCCAGCAAGGTCACGGCCTCGGGCGCCTGGCCATTGCGGGCCAGCGCGCCACCCAGCATGGCCACCACGCAGGGGTAGAGCGTGGGCACGTCGTTGACCTCGCACATGCGCACGCTGGCGCGCAGCAACCGCACGGCGTCGTCGAAGCGACCTTGCTCGACCCACATCTGGCCCTGCACAAAATCGATCAGCCCGCGCGAGTAAGGGTGGTCGAACTCGGCCAGCTCGCGGTAGGCGGCGTCGCAGGTTTCCTGGGCGGCGGCCAGGTCGAACAGGCGCCACTTCGAGCTGGCCAGGAACGACAGCATGTTCACCGAGGGCACCGTGGCCCAGCCGGCGAGCATGCGCTTGCCCAGCAATTCGGTGGCGAACCCTTGCTGCACGCCGTGGGCGTCTTCGATGGCATCGCGGTACCGGCCCAGGCCGTGGTGCATCATCATGCGGGCCTGCGCGGCGGCCATCTGCAGGTGGCGCCGCTCGTCGCGCACCCCCGCTTCGCTGGCCTGCTCGGCATAGACCAGCCCCTGGGTGTACTTGCCCCGCATCCACAAGAAGACGGCAAGCTGCAGCGCGACCGTGGCCATGCGCCGCTGGTCGCCGAGCTGCTTGGCGATCTCGCCAGCGCGCTCGACGTCGGCCACGATCTTGTCGATCTGCCCGAGCGGCATGCGCGCGCCGATGGCCGCCAGCAGCAGCGACATCTCGAGCGGTGCCATCTTGTCGGCGCTGCGCAGACGCCGAGCGGCGTCCATGCCGATGTCGAACAGGCGCAAGGCCTCGCGGCTGGCCGAGCGGGCCACGGCCCGCGACATGGCCTTCACCGCCCAACCTGCGGCGTCGGCCCATTCTTCACCGCTGTAGGCGTGGTGCGCGAGCACGGACGGCCCGTCGACCGTCTGGCCGTCGAGCCGGTCGCGCAGCACCGTGAACGCACTGCGGTGCAGCGCCTGGCGCCGCGGGCGTGACAGGCTGGCGGTGAGCACCTCTTGCACCAGGGCGTGGCGGAAGCTGTAGCCGGCCGGGTCGTGGGCCTGGGGTGTCGCCAGCAGGCCCGACGCGGCGCACAGTGTCAGGTGGCTTTGGGCCTCGACGGCAGACAGGCCATGCATTGCCGCCACCAGCTCGATCGAGATCGGTTCCCCGAGGATGGCTGCCGCTTCCAGGCTGGCCTTGGTGGCGGCAGGCAGCCGGTCGACGCGGGCGCCGATCACGGCCGCGATCGACGCGGGCACGCGCACTTCGGCGCGGGTGCGTACCAGCCGGTACGAGCCCGGCGGGCCGACCAGCGAACCATCGTCGATCAGCGTGATGGCCAGCTGTTCCAGGAAGAAGGGGTTGCCATCGGCGCGCTCGATCAGCTCGGCGACCACGGTGCTCAGCGACTCGTGGTGGCCCAGCAAGGCGCCGGCCAGCGCGCTCATCTCGTGGGCCTGCAGTGGCCCGACCCATTGTTCGAAGAACCAGGGGGCGTCGGCCCAGCGGTGTTTGAAGTCGGGGCGGTAACTGGCGCACACCAGCACCGGGCAACGTTCGAGCCGCGGCACCAGCGTTTCGAGCAGGTGCTGGCTTTCCCAGTCGGCGAGAAAAATGTCTTCCACCACCACCAGCAGGGGCCCCTCGCCCAGCCGCTGCGTGATCAGCCAGTGCAAGGTGTCGCCGATGCGGCGGCGGCGCTGTGCCGAGCTGAGTGAGAGCCAGTCGTCGCCCGGGGTGCCGAGGTCGAGCAGGTCGGTGAGCACCGGCAGGTGCTTCTGGCCCGCCGCACCCCAGGCATCCAGCCGGGGGTGGATGCCGGCCCAGCGGGCGGCGCGCTCCATCTCGGCCGGCAGGCCCAGCAATTCCCGCATGAGGTGGGCTGCCACGCTGTAGGGGCTGCGGCTGAGGTAGGCGCGTGCCTGCACGGTGCACACATTGAAGCGGGCGATGCAGGGGCTGGCGCAGAGCTCGGCAATCAGGCGTGACTTGCCGATGCCGGCTTCCCCGCGGATGCCCACGGCTTGCATGCGCCCCGTCAGCACCTGGCTCACGATCGCCCCGAGCCCGCTCAGGATGCCTTCGCGCCCGATCAACGGCGCCCACTGGTGGCGCCGGGCGATCGGCGCCGTGGCCGAGCCCTGGCTGGCCGGCGTCAACTCGTAGAGGACCACAGGGTCGTCCAGGCCACGTACCTCGTGCTTGCCCAGCGGGGTGGCGCGCAGAGGGGGTTCGACCAGTCGGAAGGTGCTTTCGGCCACCCACACGCTGCCGGGCGGCGCCATCTTTTCAAGACGTGCCGCCAGGTGCACCGACAGCCCGTCGGCGCGGTAGTACGACCAGCCGTATTCGCTGGCCACGCCGACGATGGCCTCGCCTGACGCGATGCCGATGCGCAGCTCCATGGGCTTGCGCTGCTCGCCTTGGGCCGAGGCTTCACGTGCCCGCTGCTGCATGGCCAGGGCCGCCAGGCAGGCGCGCTGGGCGTGGTCTTCTTGCGCGACCGGCGCACCAAACAGGGCCAGCAGCCCGTCACCGAGCAACTGACTCACCGTGCCGCCATAACTCTCGACGGCTGCACGCATCAGTCGCAAGGGGCCATCGAGAAACTCGCGCGCTTCTTCGGGGTCGGCTTCACCCACCTGGGCGGTGGAGTTGCACAGGTCGACAAAGAGCACGGTGACTTGTTTGCGCTCGGCCAGCGGCCTGCGCTGCGGTTCCATGGCAAAGGAAGGGCGGGGCTCGGGTCGGGCGCGCCGCGGCCGTTCGGCTTGGCTGGCAGAGGGCAGGGGGTCGAGCCAGTTCAGGGTGAGCGGCGTGCCGCACTCGGGGCAGAACCGGTGCGGCCGCGCCTGGGGCAGCCCGCAGGCTGCACAGACCGTCATGGCTGCGCATTCCGGCGTCGACCGGATGTTTTGCGACGCAGCTGCACACGAAGTTCCCTCATCACAGACTCGCTTGGACTGCGCCGAGCTTGTTGTGGCCTTGGCCCGCTCTCGCCTGGAGCGCGAAACGACGGCATGGGCATGGGTGCGGCGCAGGTGCATTTAATCGGAAGTCCGGTGACATGTCGATTGGCTTTTCGGGCTGTGGCCCGGCCTGCATGACCCCTGCAGTCGCCACTTGGACTGGCAGCCATGCGATGCCCTGCGGTGCCCCACGTCGTGTGCAGAACGCTTTGGCACACGCGGCTCAAGATACCGGGGGCCGTGCCGCCGGGCATCCACCATATGCATGAGCGGGCGTCTGGAAGGGCGCGCAACGAAGTGCGGCCGTCGTGTGTGACGGCATCTCATCCCGCATGTTCGGCAGCCTGTCGCAATCCGCTGGGCGCGGCCGGGTCGGCTGCCTAGAGTTCACTCCAACGCAACACACCACCCCCGCTGGAGCCCACCATGATCGAACGTTTCATTGCCCCCGCCCTGACCTTCTCGGTGCTGATCGCAGGCCACGTGGCCATCGCCTCGGCCCTGTTTGCCTCGCCTGCCGCGCAGCCTGCCGAACAGGTGGTCAAGGCCCCGGTGATCCAGCTGGAAACGGTGGTCATCACCGCCAAGCGCGTGTCCTGAAACGCGCTCAGTTCAGCGAGTCCGAGCGCGCCAGCTGATTGCAGTAAGACAGCAGCTCGTCGATTTCGTTGGATTTGTCGAACACACAATCGGCACCCAGCTCCATGCAGCGGGTGCGCATTTCGGGGGTGGCGTGGTTGCTGAGCACCACCCACTTGGCGGGCTTGAAGATGCCCGCCGCGGCCTTGAGCACCCCCAGGCCCGAGCCGCCCTTGAGGTAGATGTCAACGATGACCAGGTCGCAGTCACAGTTGGGTTCGTCGATCCACTTCAGCGCCGTCAACTCGTCTTCGGCCGTGCCCACCACCTCGATGGGAGCCGACTCTTCCAGCAACGCGATCAGGCCCTCGCGGATGATCGCGCTGTCTTCGACAATGTAGGTCTTGAGCGTGTGCATGGTCCGGCGGTGGCGGGGTCACCGCATCCGCACCTCACCATGCTCGACCATGGAGTCGGGCGTGCGCCCGGTGATGGCGGCCCGCGCCATGGTGAACAGCTGAACCAGCTTGCTCGACTTCACGTCCCAGTAGTTGGCGTGGGTGATCTGCACCTGAACCAGGGCCAGATCAGGGTCGGTCACGCCGCCGGGAAACCAGGCTTGGTTGATCTTGGACCACAACTGCTCCTTCTTGGTCAGGTTGTCGACCACGCGGGCGGTGCCGGACACCGAGACATAACTGTCATCGCCAGGATCGGCATAGACCACATTCACATTCGGCTCGGCCTCGAGGTCGGCCACGGGTTCGCCGGAGCGCGACATGAAGAACCACAGGCTGCTGTCTTCGTCGACGGCCTTGTTCTGCGTGGTCATCGGACGCGAGTGCAGGTGGCCGTTGTGGTGCCGGGTCGTGAACATCGCGAACTTGATGTCCTTGATGAGGTTCCACAGCTGGGCGCTGGATGCGCTGTCTTGTTGGGTCATGGGGGAGTGCTTTCTGGGTGAAGTGAGTGGGTGGCGCGCTTGATGTCGCCTGTGAAGACCATTGAAGCAGCGCATGGGCGTGGGGGCGATCAGCGGTGAACGCCTCTGCGTGTAGGAGTCTTCCGGCCCTGCGGGCTCGAAACGAGGGGTTGCAGCTATAAACGCCCATGCCTCACAACGTCAGCCTCATCTCCACCATTGCCGTCGGTTTCGGCCTGGCGCTGATCCTCGGGTTTCTCGCCGCGCGCATCAAGGTGCCGCCGCTGGTGGGTTACCTGCTCGCCGGCATCCTGATCGGGCCGGCCACGCCGGGCTTCGTGGCCGATGTGAACCTGGCCGGGCAACTGGCCGAAATCGGCGTGATGCTGCTGATGCTGGGCGTGGGCCTGCACTTTTCGGTGGCCGACCTGATGGCGGTGCGGCGCATCGCCATCCCCGGCGCGGTGTTGCAGATCGCCGTGGCCACCGCCATGGGCCTCGGGGTGGCTGTGCTGTGGGGCTGGAGCCTGGGCGCTGCGCTGGTGTTCGGGTTGTGTCTGTCTGTTGCGAGCACGGTCGTGCTGTTGCGTGCCTTGGAGGCGCGTGGGGTGCTGGAGGCGGTCAACGGCCGCATTGCGGTCGGCTGGCTGGTGGTCGAAGACCTGGTGATGGTGCTGGTGCTGGTGTTGTTGCCACCCCTGGCGGGCTTGCTGGGCGGGCAGTCGAACGCCGCACCGTCGCCATACGGCCTGTGGGCCACGCTGGGCATCACCCTCGCCAAGGTGGCGGCTTTCATCACGCTGATGCTGGTGGTGGGCCGGCGGGTGTTTCCCAAGATCTTGTGGCTGGTGGCCAAGACCGGCTCGCGCGAGCTGTTCACGCTGTGTGTGGTGGCCGCGGCGGTGGGCGTGGCTTACGGCTCGGCCATGCTCTTCGACGTGTCGTTTGCGTTGGGCGCATTTTTCGCCGGCATGATGATGCGCGAGTCGGAGTTCAGCCACCGCGCGGCCGATGAGTCGCTGCCCTTGCGCGACGCGTTTTCGGTGCTTTTCTTTGTCTCGGTGGGCATGTTGTTCGACCCGCGCGTGCTGGTCGACGAGCCCTTGAAGGTGTTGGTGGTGGTGGCCATCATCATGGTCGGCAAGACGTTGGCGGCGGTGGCCCTGGTACTGGCCTTTCGCTACCCGATGAACAGTGCGCTCACGGTGGGTGCGAGCCTGGCGCAGATCGGCGAGTTCTCGTTCATCCTGGCCGGGCTCGGCATGGCGCTGGGCTTGCTGCCGGTCGAGGCGCACAGCCTGATCCTCGCCGGCGCGCTGATCTCGATCGCGCTCAACTCGGCGCTTTTCACCGCCATCGAACCGGTGCAGGCCTGGCTGCGTGTGCGCTCACCCTTGGCGCGTCGCCTGGAGCAGCGTGACGACCCGCTGGCCGAGTTGCCGACGTCGGTGCACGCCTCGTTCCTCAGTGGCCAGGTGGTGCTGGTGGGGCATGGCCGGGTGGGGCGGCGCATCGCGCAGGCGCTCGATGAGCAGCGCATCCCCTACGTGGTGGCCGATCAGAACCGCGAGCTGGTCGAGCAGCTGCGCGCGCGCAACATCCCGGCCGTGAGTGGGGACGCGGCCGACGAAGCCGTGCTGATCCAGGCCCACATCGCCCATGCACGCATGCTGGTGATCGCCACGCCCGACACCTTCAACGTGCGCAAGATGGTCGAGACCGCCAAGCTGCTCAACCCCACCATCGAGGTCGTGGTGCGCACCCATGGCGACGACGAAGCGGCCCTGCTCACCCAAGAGCAGATCGGCACCGTCTTCATCGGCGAGCAAGAGTTGGCCAAGGGCATAACGGCGCATGTGCTGACGCGCTTGAAGCCGGGCGCCAAAACACACTGACATCCGGTAACAGGGGCGGGCACCCTTCCTGCTGCAATCGGGCATGCCAGGTTTGTTGCCGGCGCAGTGACGAAACCCGTCACCTCGCGCGCCGGGCACGGACACGAACTGCCACCTTTGCACGCGAACAGGACGCCCCATGCCGGTTGCCCACCCTTCTACTGAGCCCCACGCACGACCCCAGCGCTTGCGCGCGGCCACGGTGGCCACCCTCTTTGCAGCGGTGCTGGCGGGTTGTGGTGGCAGCGGCGGTGGCAGCGATGCCCCCGCGGTCGCGCCGCCACCGGGTGGCCCGGTGCAGCCGCCCCCACCTCCGCCGCCGCCTGCGCCGCCAGCACCCACTTCGCAGGCCGACGCGGTGCGCCTGGCCAACCAGGCCAGCTTCGGCGCCACCGAAGCCCTGGTCAGCAACATCCGCAGCCAAGGGCCGAGCGCCTGGGTGGCCGCGCAGATGGCGCTGCGCACCTCGAGCTACACCAGCGGCATGGGCGGCGAAATCCACCAGCACACCGGCAGTGGCGAGTTTTGCGCCACCCGTGGCGCCAACTGCTGGCGCGATTACTACTCCACCGAGCCCCTGGTCTGGGACTTCTACCGCAACGCCATCGGCCAGCCCGACCAGCTGCGCCAGCGCGTCGCCTTCGCGTTGCAACAGATCGTGGTCGTCAACAGCCTGGAGGTGAGCGGCAACTACGGCTTTCGCAACTACCACAACGTGCTGCTGCGCGAAGCTTTCGGCAACTACCGGCAGGTGCTGAAGAAGGTGATCCTGTCGCCGGTGATGGGCGACTTCCTGAACAACGCCAACAACGACAAAGACGCACCCAACGAAAACTTCGCGCGCGAGCTGCTGCAGTTGTTTTCCATCGGCACCTGCGAGCTCAACAGCGACGGCACGCTGCGTGGTGGCAGCTGCACCTCCACCTACAGCAACGACACCGTTCGTGCCTACGCCTACGCACTCACCGGCTGGACCTACCCCGCGGGCGGCGCCACCTCGTATGGCTGCTGGCCCACCGGCGCCAACTGCCGCTACTACGGTGGCGCCAACGATGGCGACATGGTGCCGGTGGCCCGTTACCACGACACCACCGCGCGCACCCTGCTCAACGGCTATTCGCTCGCCGCCAACCACACCGCGGCCGGCGCGCTCGAAACCGTGCTCGACAGCGTCATCACCCACCCCAACACCGCGCCCTTCATCGGCAAGCAGCTGATCCAGCACCTGGTCAGCAGCAACCCCTCGCCGGCGTATGTGGGCCGGGTGGCGGCGGCATTCACGTCGGGCCGGTACCAGACATTTGGCACCGGGCAACGCGGTGACCTGGCCGCCACGGTGGCCGCCGTGCTGCTCGACACCGAAGCCCGCGGCGGCAGCATCGGGCGCAACGCCGGGCGGCTGCGCGAGCCGGTGCAGCTGTTCACCGGCGTGCTGCGTGGCCTGAACGGCGCGAGCGACGGCGACACCCTGAGCTGGTGGTGGGGCGAAACCATGCGCCAGCATGTGTTCCGCCCGCCCTCGGTGTTCAATTTCTACCCGCCCGACTACCCCGTGGCTGGCACCTCGCTGGTGGGTCCGACCTTCGGCATCCACAACGCCAACACCGCCTTGTCGCGGCTCAACTTCCTCACCTACCTGCTCGATTGGGGCGGCACCCCTGCCAACCAGAGCAGCGCGCCCAACCCGCAGGGCACGGTGGTCAACCTGAGCGCCTTCACCGCCGACGCCACCGATGCCGGCGTGCTG
>NZ_JANOCG010000680.1:0-2032 GCF_031412075.1 Rhizobacter sp. | reverse complement strand
CCTGTCGAAGCCAGCGCCGGGCTGTGCGCACCCTTCGACAAGCTCAGGGCGAACGGAGTACCTCAAGAACGGAGCGAAGAGTTCGGTTCATTGCCACCAAGCTCCGTTCGGGCTGAGCCTGTCGAAGCCAGCGCCAGGCTGTGCGCACCCTTCGACAGGCGAACGCAGAGCTGCCTGGAGATGAGCGGAGGCCTGAATGCATCTACTCAGGAGCTGCGTATCCAGTTCTCCAACCGCAGCCCGTCCACCCGCTTGAAGTGGCGCATGTTGTCGGTGACGAGCACGGCACCCAGCGCCAACGCGTGCGCGGCGATCATTTCGTCGAAGTCGCCCAGCACGTGCCCCTTGGCGCGCAGCTGCGCCCGCACGCTGGCGTGGTATTCGGCGCAGGCGGTGTCCCAGGGTTCGGTGCGCACCACGGCCAGAAAGGCATCGACATAACGTTCGAGTTGCACCGCCTCCGGCTTGAGCGCCACGCCAAAACGCATCTCGGCGTGGGTGATGGCCGAGATGCACCACGCATCGGGCTGCAGGCCTTGCAAGCGGCTGTCGAGACCGGCGGCGCCGCGCATGGCGGCGACGGCGGTGTTGGTGTCGAGCAGGTAGAGCATCAGGTCTCGACCCAGCTGTCGAACGGGTCGCGGGGCTGCGTGCCCTGCACCCGGTCGGCGAGAAAGTCTTTCGGCACCTCACCCAACTGGTGGCGCAGCGCCATGAACTCCATCCACGACAGCTCGGGTCGGGTCGACAGGACCACGTTGCCGGTGCGTGGGTCACGGCGGATGTAGACCTCGTCACCGTCGAAACCAAACTCGGCGGGCAGGCAAACGGCCTGCCCGCCGCCGTGGGTGAAGAGCTTGGCTGTCTTGGCGGTCATGCCCTCACCAGGCCAGGCCGAGCGTGTAGCGCCCGTTGGTCGCGCCCGTGCCGCCGCTGTAGTACCTCACCCGCACGTAGCGCTGCACCGCGGCGCCGGTGGTGTTGGTCAGGCTGACCGTGTCCACCAGGCCCACACCCCGCTCACTCTTGCCCAGCTGCGTGCCCGACGCGTTGTAGACGTAGAGGTCGTAGTCGCTGGTCGCGTTGGGTGTGAGCGTGGCGGTGAGCGTGCTGCCGGCGGGCACGGTGACGACGAAGTAGTCGTTGTCACTTGACGCGCCCATGGCGCCGCTCCAGGTGGCCGGTGCCGGCACGGCGTTGGCCGTCGTGCGGCTGTCGTTGGGCTCGACCTCGTTGTTGCCGGGCGGCGGGCCATTGGAGATGTTCAGGAACTGCGCCGTGACCGGCCCCCATTGCCCCGACGCAGCCTGCGCACGCACGAACACCAGGTGCTTTCCCAGCGAAAGACCGGTGGTGTTGAGCGTGCCGCTGACACTTTCGGTGGTGGCGTTGAAGCTGCCGTCAGTTGCCGCCAGCGTGATGGGCACGGCCCCGGCGGACCAGGGTGGCACGTCGATGAAAGCCTGCGCCGCGCTGACGTTGCGCACCGGCTCGGTGCCGTTGCTCTGGTTGAAGCGGGTGTGTGTGGTGGATGCACTCAGCGCGACCGGGGTACCTGCCGTCACACCGGCACCGCTCGCCTCGTTGCTCAGCGTCACCGTGGTCACATCGGCACCGCCCGGGATCTGATAAGGCGCGCGCACCACCTTGGCCGAATAGATCAACGCCGGCAGGTTCTTGGGCTTGGTGCTGTTGTTGTAGGTGGTGCAACTCTCGAAGAAGCTCGTCCCCAGCTCGATGGTGAATGCCGCCACACCCAGCTCGCCGTAGCTCGGGCCGTCGCTGGTGCCGTCGGTCGGGTACAGGCCGATCGACTGTTGCGGCGTGTACCCGTTGAAGAAGGCCAGGCGGCGCCCCAGCGTCTGCAATGCGGTGGCATTGCCCGATGGCGTGGCGGTGGTTCCCCACGGCCACAACACCAGCTGGCTGTAGGAGTGGATGTCGAGGTGCATGCCCATGGTGTCGGCCGGCGCGGCGTCACCCAGGTTGGGCCCGCGGCGATCGGGGAACAGGCTGCGCAGGTAGTTCTGGA
>NZ_JANOCG010000679.1:0-2292 GCF_031412075.1 Rhizobacter sp. | reverse complement strand
CGTTGCGCTGCGTGGGTTACCGCCAGACCTGGGTGGCCTTGGTCGCGTGCGTCCAGAGCGAGCTGCCCGAGCGCGGCGTGGCCGCCACGCGCCAGCTCGCCAAGCGCCAAATCACCTGGCTGCGCAGCATGCCGCAGCGCCAGGTGGTGGCCTGTGATGCGCCCGATGCACTGCAACAGGCCACCACGCTCGCCCTGAAGCTGGTATCGGAGTTGAAACTTGGCTGAGCTGCTGAACGTGCGTGGCCTCGCCAAACGGTATGGCGAGGCCACGGTTTTCAGCGGGGTCGACCTGCGGGTGGCGGCGGGCGAGTTCGTTGCCATCCTGGGCGAGTCGGGCGTGGGCAAATCGACGCTGCTCAATTGCATCGCCGGGCTCGACAGCGTGGCGAGTGGTTCGGTGCACATCAACGGCACCCACATCACCCGGTTGAGCGAAGCCGAGCAGGCGCTGTTTCGCCGCGCTCACCTGGGATTTGTGTTCCAGGCCTTCCATGTGTTGCCGCACCTGAGCGTGGCGCACAACGTGGGCCTGCCGCTGCTGCTGCAAAAGCGGCCCGACGACACCCGCGTTGAAGCGATGCTGCACGCCGTGGGCCTGCAAGGCTTCGGGGATCGTTTGCCGCAAACACTCTCGGGCGGCCAGTTGCAGCGGGTCGCGCTGGCGCGCGCGCTGGTGCACCGGCCGCAGCTGATCCTGGCCGATGAGCCCACCGGCAACCTCGACCCGACCACCGCCGAGAAGATGATGGACTTGCTCGCCACCCAGGTGCGCGAGCAAGGCGCCGCCTGTGTGCTGGTGACGCACTCGCGCGCGGCGGCTGCGCGCGCCGACCGAGTGCTCACACTCACGGCGCAGGGAATGAGCCCGCCGTGATCGCGCTGCTGCGACAACTGTCGTGGCCCGAGCTGCGCCACCACCCCTGGCGCAACCTCGCCGCCTTGCTGGCGGTGATGCTGGGGGTGGCGCTCGCCTTCTCGGTTCAGCTCATCAACCAGTCGGCGCTGAGCGAGTTCAGCGCGGCGGTGCGCTCGGTCAACGGCCAACCCGACTTCGAGATTCGCGGGCAGCGCGGCGGCTTTGACGAAGCGTTGTACGAACGTGTGGCAGGCCACCCGCAGGTGGGCTGGGCGAGCCCGGTGATCGAGATCGACACCTATGCCTTTGACGCGAAGGGCCAGCGCATCGCCCTGCGTGTGCTCGGCATCGATGCGTTGGTGGTGGCCCCCTTGTCACCCGCCTTGATGCCCCGCCCGGCGGATGACGCCGACCGGCTGGCGCTGTTGCGACCCGACACGCTGTTTCTCAACGCGCAAGCGCAAGAGCAGTTCGGCGCCACCCAGACCCTGCGCCTGCAAACCCCCACCGGCAACGGCGAGTGGCGCGTGCAAGGCAGCGTGGCCGCCAGCGGGCCGCCACTGGCGGTGATGGACCTGGCCGGCGCACAACAAGCCTTCGGCTGGCTCGGCCGCCTGAGCCGCATCGACGTGCGCCTCGCACCCGGCGCCGACCGCGCGGCTGTGTTGCAGTCGCTCGCCTTGCCCGCGGGCTTGCGCGCCGCCTCGCCCGACGAAGCCGCACAACGGGTGTCGAATGTGTCGCGCGCCTACCGCGTCAACCTCACGGTGCTCGCGCTGGTGGCGCTCTTCACCGGCGCGTTCCTGGTGTTCTCGATCCTGTCGCTGTCGGTGGCCAAACGCCAGCCGCAGCTGGCCTTGCTGGGCGTGCTGGGCCTCAGTGCACGTGGGCGGCTCGCGCTGGTGCTGGCCGAGTCGGGGCTGCTCGGCATCGTCGGGAGTGCGCTCGGCTTGGCATTGGGCACGGCGCTCGCCGCCCTGGCCTTGCGGCTGCTGGCCGGTGACCTGGGTGGGGGTTATTTCCCGGGCGTGGCGCCGAGCCTGCAGTTCAGCGCAGGCGCGGCATGGGTGTATGGCCTGCTGGGTGTGCTGGCGGCTCTCATCGGCGGCTGGTTGCCCGCGCGCGCGGCGCAGCGCCTGGCACCGGCGCAGGCCCTGAAGGGCCTGGGTGATGCTGCTTCCGCCCCGTCGGCCCACTGGCCGGGCCCCGTGTTGTTGGTCGCAGGCGTGCTGCTCGCGCTGCTGCCGCCGGTGGCCGAGATCCCGCTCGCTGCTTATGTGTCGGTGGCCTGCCTGCTGTTCGGTGGCATCGCCTGCGTGCCGGTGGGTGTGGGCCTCTTGCTGCGCGCCTTGCGGCCGCCGCGGCATGCGCTGGCCCTGTTGGCGGTGGAACGGGCGCGCCACCAGCGCCACACCGCCACCATCGCCGTGGCCG
>NZ_JANOCG010000678.1:0-6699 GCF_031412075.1 Rhizobacter sp. | reverse complement strand
CCAAAACGGGCGATTTGCTCACCAAGTCGCTTGCGTGTGCCTTCGGGCACACGACGCGCGACGTTGGCAAGCAACACAACCCGTTTTGGGTCGAACGCGCATGGCGCGGACGGATTTAGTGCTTCCCTACCCCTGATCACGGAGACGAACCCATGCCCGACATCCACATCCACCGCGACCACCAACTCGGCCTCGCCAAGGCGCGCAAGGTTGCCTGGCAGTGGGCCGAACACGCCGAGAAGAAGTTCGACATGGAATGCACCGTGATCGAAGGCGAGACCAGCGACACGGTGGAGTTCAAGCGCAGCGGCGTGACGGGTTGCCTGGTGGTGGCCCCCGACCACTTCCAGCTTGATGCCAAGCTGGGCTTCCTGCTCGGCGCCTTCAGCAAGACCATCGAGGGCGAGATCGAGAAGAACCTCGACGAGCTGCTGGCCAAGGGCGCCAAATCAGCAGCCAAGAAGGTGCCGAAGAACAAGTAGCAGCGTCACGAGCAAGCGAAGCGACGCGCCCCATCAAGCCACGCCCGCGGAACCGGCTTTGCCGGGCCGCGAGGCGGCGCCCCTTGGGGGCAGGAGCGCAGCGACTGGGGGGCTCAACCTTCTTTCAGTTGCTCGATGAGGTCGACGTAACCCTGCATCGCCTCTTCTTTCGACTTGCCCTTCATCGTGTTCCAGGCATCCCACTTGGCGCGCTCAACCATGTCGGTGAAACCGGGGCGCTTGGTGTCGACGTCGCCGACGCTGCCTTGTTTGTACAGCGCGTAGAGCTGCAGCAAGGTCATGTTGTCGGGTTTCTCGGGCAGGTTTTTCGAGTCTGCGCGTGCCTGTTCGAACTGGGCTTGGATGTCGGCCATGGTTCAGTCTCCGTTGTGGGTGTAATTCGGCATTGACGGAGCGCATGTTACCCAGCATCTTGCGCAACACCACTAGACAGGGAAGCACAAAGATGGCCCAAGCCGCAGAACGCATGTCACGCGTCGATACCGCCTGGCTGCGCATGGACAACGACGTCAACCTGATGGCGATCGTGGGGGTGTGGTTGATCGAGCCAGGCATCGCCTACGAAACCCTGTGCCAGCGGGTCAGCGACAAGCTGCTCAAGTACGGCCGCTTTCGCCAGAAGGTGGTTGAAGACGCCATGGGTGCGAGCTGGGTCGATGACGAGCACTTCGACATTCACCACCACGTGCGCCACGAGGCTTTGGTGCGCCTGCCCGGCCAGAGCGAGCGCGAGGCGTTGCAAGCGCGTGTGGGTGAGCTGTCCACCACGCCACTCGACCGCACGCGAGCGCTGTGGCAGTTCCAGTTGGTCGACGATTACGAAGGCGGCAGTGCGCTGCTCGCCCGTGTGCACCACTGCATCGCCGACGGCATTGCGCTCATTTCGGTGATGCTGTCGATCACCGATGGCGGCACGGAGCCGCCGCAGAGGCGGCGCCGTTCGCACAGCGACGAAGAGTCCGACTGGCTGACCGACGCGGTGATGAAACCGTTGACCGACATCGCCGTGAAGGCCGTGGCGATGTCGGGTGACGGTGTCGCCAGGTCGATGAAGGTGTTGTCTCATCCGCAGCAGGGTTCGCTGGAGATGGCGCGGGTGGGCTACCAGGTGGTGTCTGACGCGGCGTCCATGCTCTTGATGCCCGATGACTCGCCGACACGTCTGAAAGGCAAGCTGATCGGCAGCAAGCGGGTGGCTTGGGGCGAGCCCTTGCCGCTCGATCAGGTGAAGGCGATCGGCAAGGCCCTCGGCTGCTCGATCAACGACGTGCTGCTCGCCTGCGTGGCCGGCGCCATTGGCGGCTACCTGCGCGACCTGGGCGACGACACCACCGGCAAGGAGATCCGCGCGATGGTGCCCGTCAACCTGCGCCCGATGGAGAAAGCCTACAAGCTCGGCAACCAGTTTGGCCTGGTGCCGCTGGTGCTGCCCATTGGCATCGTCAACCCGGTGGAGCGGGTGTATGCGGTGAAGGCGCGCATGGCCGAGCTGAAGGGCAGCTACCAGCCCTTGCTCGCGTTTGCGGTGCTGGCGGTGGCGGGCCTGTTGATCAAGCCGATGCAGGACGTGCTGCTCAACCTGTTTGCCAAGAAGGCGACGGCGGTGATGACCAATGTGCCGGGGCCGGCGGTGCCGCTCACCTTGTGCGGCTCGACGCTGCGGCAGGTGATGTTCTGGGTGCCGCAGTCGGGCGAGATCGGCATGGGGGTTTCCATCCTGAGCTATGGCGGTGGAGTGCAGTTCGGCTTGATCACCGACGCGCAGCTGTGCCCTGATCCGCAGAAGATCATCGACGCGTTCGAGCCGGAGTTCGAGAAGCTCTTGATGGTCACACTGATGCTGCCGTGGGAATGACGGGCTCAAGGTGAGTACGGCGCCGCCAATCCAACATACGTCTTCGTCAGCGGCGTCGCGTAATCTCCGAGCTTGCTCGTGCCCAGCCCCAGGCTGACCAACGACTCCGCCAGCTTGACGGCGGCGGCCACCCCGTCGATCACCGGCACGCCCAACTCGCCTTGCAAGCGCAGGCACAAGTCGGCCATGCCCGCGCACCCCAGCACGATGGCCCCTGAGCGATCTTTTGCCAAGGCATCGCGTGAGCATTTCAAGATGCGCGCATAGGCGTCGCTCCCAGGCTCGTCCAGCTCCAGCACCGCGATGTCGGTGCCATGAATACCGCGGCAGCGCCGCTCGAAGCCGTATTGCCATACCAAGTGCTCGGCGATCACGCAGGTGCGGGTCAGCGTGGTCACCACCGAGAAGCCGGTGGCCAACAACGACGCGCAGTGAAACGCCGCTTCGGCGATGCCGATCACTGGCCCGCGCGCCAGCTCGCGCGCCGCATGCAAACCCGGGTCACCGAAGCAGGCGATGACGTGGGCGTGAGCGCCCGCCGCTTCGCCGCCGCGCACCTGCTCGGCCACGCCCGCAGCCGCCCACACGTCGTCGTGGTGCCCTTCGATCGACGGCGCACCGAAGCTGGGCTGGGTGGCCTCGATGACCGTGCCGGGCGCGGCCACCGCAGCGGCAGCCTGGCCGATCTTGGCCGTCATCGAGAGGCTGGTGTTGGGGTTGATCACACGAATCTTCATGGGCGTTCCTTTTGGGGCGGGCGCACTGCTTTGTATACAAAGTGAGGCGAGGTTCATCGGCTGAGCAATTCGTGCGCCCAGGTTTGCGGCGGTGTTTGCCCCAAACGCGTGCGACTGGCCTGAAAAGTCGCTGGCACATGCATTGCATACAGGCGACGCATGAAAGTCGATTCGACCCTGGTGCTGACTTCGCTCGTCAAACGTTACGGCAGCACCGTGGCGGTCGACGGCATCGACCTCACCATTCCCTCGGGCAGCTACTGCTGTCTGCTCGGGCCCTCGGGCTGCGGCAAGACCTCCACGCTGCGCATGATTGCCGGCCACGAGCTGGCGAGCGACGGGCAGATATTGCTCGGCGGCAGGTACATCACCCACAGCGCGGCGGCCGACCGTGGCACGGCGATGATGTTCCAGAGCTACGCGCTGTTCCCGCACCTGAGCGTGCTCGACAACGTGGCCTTCAGCTGGAAGATGCGCGGCAAGCCCGTGCCCGAGCGCCACGCCCGCGCCAAGGAACTGCTGGCCCTGGTGGCGATGACGCCTTACCTCGCACGCCTGCCCAGCGAACTCTCGGGTGGCCAGCAGCAGCGTGTGGCGCTCGCCCGCGCGCTGATGACCGAGCCGCGTGTGCTGCTGCTCGACGAGCCGCTGTCGGCGCTCGACCCTTTTTTGCGGGTGCAGATGCGCGCCGAGCTGAAGCGATGGCAACAAGAGCTGGGCTTTACCTTCGTGCACGTGACCCACTCGCAAGAAGAAGCGATGGCCCTGGCCGACCAGGTGGTGGTGATGAACAACGGCCGCATCGAGCAGACCGGCTCGCCGCGCGAGGTGTTCAACGCGCCTCGCTCCGAGTTCGTGGCCCGCTTCATGGGCGCGCACAACGTGATTGCATCGAGCAGCGGGCCCATCGCCGTGCGCTCCGACCGCATGCACTTGCAGCGCCACGTGCAGCCCGACACGCGCATCGCCGCGGTCAAGGCGGTCGAGTACCAGGGCACCTACGTGCAGGTCAGCCTTGCGCCACTCGGTGAAGCGCCCGACGCGCAATGGACCGCCACCGTCGCCGACGCCGAGTTCGACGCTTCGCCGCTGCAGCCCGGCGAAACCGTCTATGTCTCGTGGCTGCCCGGTGCGGCCCACGCACTGGCCGCCTGAACGAACACCCCTCACATTTGCCAACGAAGGAGAAGACCACCATGTCCGACCGCCTCGACAAGACCGCTCAGCCCACCGCCACCCGCCGCACCCTGATCACGGGCGCGGCAGCGGCCGGCGGTGTGATGGGCTTTCCGTTCGTGCATGCGCAAGAAAAGATCACGCTGCGCTACCTGGGCACGGCGGTCAACCAAGACAAGGCGATCGCCGAGAAGTTCAAGGCCGACACCGGCATCACCATCCAGTACATCCCGGTCACGACCGACGATGTGACCAAGCGCGCCGTCACCGCGCCCAACAGCTTCGACCTGATCGACACCGAGTACTTCTCGCTCAAGAAGATCATTCCCACCGGCAACCTGCTGGGCATCGACACCAAGCGCATCAAGAACGCCGACAAGATCACCTCGCTCATCACCAACGGCGAAGAGGCCGGCAAGAAGGTGGGTGACAAGGGCACGGCACCGAAGAAGGTGATGTACCTGGACAAGCCCGACAGCAAGACCTTCAGCGCCACGCCCACCCAATTCATGACGCTGATCCCCACCGTCTACAACGCCGACACGCTGGGCATTCGCCCCGACCTGATCAAGCGCCCGATCGAGTCGTGGAAGGAGCTGCTCAACCCCGAGTTCAAGGGCAAGGCCGCGATTCTTAACATCCCCAGCATCGGCATCATGGACGCCGCGATGGTGGTCGAGGCCTCGGGCCTCTACAAGTACCCCGACAAGGGCAACATGACCAAGAAGGAAATTGATCTCACGATCAAGACCTTGATCGAAGCCAAGAAGGCCGGCCAGTTCCGCGCGTTGTGGAAAGACTTCAACGAAAGCGTGAACCTCATGGCCTCCGGCGAAGTGGTCATTCAATCGATGTGGTCACCGGCCGTCACGGCCGTGCGCACCAAGGGCATCGCCTGCACTTTCCAGCCGCTGAAAGAAGGCTATCGCGCCTGGGCCGCCGGCTTCGGTGTGCCCAAGAGCGTCACCGGCAAAAAGGCCGATGGCGTGTATGAGTTCATCAACTGGTTCCTCGACGGCTGGGCTGGTGCGTACCTCAATCGCCAGGGCTACTACAGCGCGGTGCTCGAGACCGCCAAGGCCAAGATGGAAGCGTATGAGTGGGCGTATTGGATGGAAGGCAAAGCCGCCACACAAGACATCAAGTCGCCTGGTGGCGACGTGTTGGCCAAGACCGGCAGCTTGCGCGACGGCGGCAGCTACGAAGCGCGCATGGGCGGCATCGCGTGCTGGAACGCGATCATGGACGAGAACGCGTACATGGTTCAAAAGTGGAATGAATTTGTAGCTGCATAAATGATGGCCCCCCAGTCGCTGCGCTCCTGCCCCCAAGGGGCGCCGCCTGGCGGCCCGGCAAAGCCGGTTCCGCGGGCGTTGCTTGATGGGGCGCATCGCTTCGCTTGCGCAGGCACGACTTCCCATTCCGTTCGCCCTGAGCTTGTCGAAGGGCTTGCTTGAAGGCCGCTGAATCCACCATGAGCACCCCCAAGACCCTCCGACTCGGCGCCTGGCTGCAGGCCACGCCGTTCACGCTGGTCTTTGTGCTCTTCCTAGTGCTGCCTTTGCTGCTGGTAGCCGCGGTCAGCTTCTGGCGCGCCACCGACTATGAGCTGATACCCGCTTTCAGCTTGCAGAACTACATCGACGTCTTCAACGGCTGCGCCAGCACCGAAGCGCTCTGCGTCACGCTCAAGACCTACCTCTCCACACTGAAGTTCTGCTTTCTTGTCTGGCTGATCACGCTGCTGATCGGCTTCATGGTGGCCTACTTCCTGGCCTTCCATGTGCGCAGCGTTGGCGCGCAGACGCTGCTTTTCATCTTGTGCACCGTGCCGTTCTGGACGTCCAACGTCATCCGCATGATCTCGTGGGTGCCGCTGCTCGGCCGCAACGGGGTGGTCAACCAGAGCTTGCAAGGCATCGGCCTGATCGACACCCCCATCGAGTGGCTGCTCTTCAGCGACTTCTCGGTGGTGCTGGCCTTCGTGCACCTGTACACCATGTTCATGATCGTGCCCATCTTCAACTCGATGATGCGCATCGACCGTGCGCTGATTGAGGCCGCACGTGACAGCGGTGCGAGCGGCTGGCAGACGGTGTGGAACGTGATCGTGCCGCTGTCGCGCACCGGCATCATCATCGGCTCGATCTTCGTCATCACCATCGTGATGGGCGACTTCGTCACCATCGGCGTGATGGGCGGCCAGCAGATCGCATCGGTCGGCAAGATCATCCAGGTGCAGACCTCCTACCTGCAATTCCCGATGGCGGCGGCCAATGCGGTGATCTTGCTGGCCGTCACCTTGATGATGATCTGGGGCTTGACGCGGCTGGTCGACATCCGCAAGGAGCTGTGAGATGAACCATCCTCCGTTCGCCCTGAGCCTGTCGAAGGGCCTGTGTGCACGTCGCCGGCTCCCTTCGACAGG
>NZ_JANOCG010000677.1:0-8928 GCF_031412075.1 Rhizobacter sp. | reverse complement strand
CGAGTCGTTCAACGCCTTGTTCCTGAACGAAGCGCGTGCCGCCGGTGGCCTGAGCCACCCGCACATCGTGACGGTGTTCGACGCCGGCGTGAGCGAACAAGGCGCCTACATCGCGATGGAGCTGCTCAAGGGCCGCGACCTTCGCCAGCTGCGCCTCGAAGGCTGGAAACCCACGCCGACACAGGCCGCGCTCGTGGTGCGCCGCGTGGCCGATGCACTCGCCTACGCCCACTCCAAGGGCGTGGTTCACCGCGACATCAAGCCGGCCAACATCTTCATGGTGGGCCGCACCCAGCCGCGTGTGCTCGACTTCGGCATCGCCCGTGTCGCCCACCAGCACGAAGCGCATGCCGAGGGCGACGTGGCAGGCGGCTCGCCCTACTACATGTCACCCGAGCAGGTGCGCCAGCAGCCGGTGGATCGGCGCTGCGACGTGTTCTCGCTCGGCGTGGTGCTCTATGAGCTGCTGACCGGCACGCGGCCCTTCCGTGGCGCCTCGTTGAAGGAGATCACCGACGCGGTGGTCGAGTTCACGCCGCCCAAAGCGCACGAGGTCGACGCCACCGTGCCCAAGGCGCTGTCCGACATCGCCTCGCAGGCGATGGAAAAGAACCCCGACGACCGCTACCGCTCGGCCCGCGCCTTGTCGCGCGAACTGCGTCACTGGCTCGAAGAGCACGCCCAGGAAAGCGCCGAAACGGCCGATGAAGCCCCCGACTCGCGCAAGCGCTCGATGGTGTGGGCTGCAGGCGCGTTCGCCGCCGTGTTCGTGGCAGGTGCCGTCTGGTGGGCCCTGAGCTCCCAGCCGCCGGCTCCGGAAGTGGTGCAGACGCCGCCCGCACCCGTGCCACAAGTGGTGGCTGCCGTCGCGCCGCCGGTGGTCGAAGTGCCGGCCTCTGCGACCCTGGCCGCGGCTCCCGCCAGCGCGGTCGCCGAGGCGCCCGTGGTGGCAGCGCCCGCCTCGGCGCCACCCACGCCTGAACCGCCCCCGGTGGTGGCCCAGGCCACACCGCCCACCCAGCCTGTCGCCCCCAAAGAAACCGCCAAGGAAAGCGCCAAGGAGCGCCGTGCCCGAGAGCGCGAGGCCCGGCTTGCCACCGGCGCCGGTGCAGCGGCTGCCACGGGCGTGCTGCGCATTGCCGTCAGCCCGTGGGGCCAGGTCGAGGTCGACGGCAAACCGGTGGGCATTGCGCCGCCGCTCAACGAGCTCACGCTGAGCGAGGGCCGCCACACCATCACCATCCGCAACGACGAGTTCCCGCCTTACAGTTCGAGCGTCAACATCGTGCCCGGCCAAGCCGTCTCACTCAAACACCGATTCGGATCATGACCAGAACCTTTCACGCCCTCGCGCTCGTGCCCCTGATGCTCGCCGTGCTGGCCGGCTGTGCCACCCAGAGCAAGCCGGCCCCGGTGGGCCTGCTCGACGTGGTCTCGCGCCCGGCCGAGCGTGCGCTGCAAGGCGGGCTGCGTGCTTACGACGACGCGCAATACGCTGACGCCGAGAAGCAGCTCAACCAAGCCCTGCAAGCCGGCCTGGCATCGCCGCGCGACAAGAGCGCGGCCCACAAGACGCTCGCCTTCATCTACTGCACGAGCAAGCGGCTGCTGGAGTGCGAGGCCGAGTTCCGTGCCGCCAGGCAGGCCGACCCGGCCTTCGCGCTCAGCAAATCAGAACAAGGCCACCCGCTGTGGGGCCCGGTCTACAAGAAGACGCAGTGAGCCCACAGTGATAATGCGCGGGCTGGCGACCAATGGGCCGCCCGACTCGCGTACATGACTGCACCCAGCCTGCCCCCCTTCGCGCACACGCTGCGCATTTACTGGGAAGACACCGACGCCGGCGGCGTGGTGTTCTACGCCAACTACCTCAAGTTCTTCGAACGCGCGCGCACCGAGTGGCTGCGCAGCATGGGCTTTGGGCAAGAAGAGCTGCGCGCGCAGACGGGTGCCATCTTCATCGTGTCGCAGACCAGCGTGCGCTATCTGCGCCCGGCGCGGCTCGACGACCTGCTGCGCGTCACCGTGGAGCTGCGCCACGCCGGCCAGGCCAGCATGACCATTGCCCAGGTGGCCTGGCGCGACGAGGAGCGCGTGGCCGAGGGCGAGATTCGCATCGGCTGCGTCGACGCACAAAGTTTCAGGCCACGCCGCATCCCTGACCCCTTGTTGCAAGCGTTGGCCACTCACTGGCTGACGTAAGCCTTGCCGCATGCAAAATCGGCGCGGGCGGAACCGATGCCGCGTTTGGCCCTCTCACCCACGCCCTCGCAGAACATGGAACCCGCTGAATGAACCAAGACCTCTCCATCATCAGCCTGGTGCTGCAGGCAAGCTTCGTCGTGCAGCTCGTCATGGTGGGCCTGCTGCTGGTGTCGCTGGCCAGCTGGACGGTGATCTTCGGCAAGCTCTTCGGCCTGAAGAAGGTGCGTGCCGACAACGACGAGTTCGAGCGCGAGTTCTGGGCGGGCAAGAACCTCAACGACCTCTTCAATGACGCCGGGCGCCGCGTCGAGGGTGCGCCGATGGAGCGCATCTTCGCTTCGGGCATGCGCGAATTCATGAAGATGCGCGAGCGCCGTGTGGCCGACAGCGGCCTGCTGCTCGATGGCTCGCGCCGTGCCATGCGGGCCAGCTTCCAGCGCGAGCTCGACGTGGTCGAGGCCAACCTCTCCTTCCTCGCGACCGTGGGCTCGGTGTCGCCGTACGTGGGCCTGTTCGGCACAGTCTGGGGGATCATGCATGCCTTCGTCGGCCTGGCCAATCTCACGCAGGTGTCGCTTGCCACAGTGGCACCCGGCATTGCCGAGGCACTGGTGGCCACCGCCATCGGCCTCTTCGCCGCCATCCCGGCGGTGATCGCCTACAACCGCTTTGCGCGCGACATCGACCGCATCGCCATCCAGATGGAGACCTTCATCGAAGAGTTTTCCAACATCCTGCAGCGCAACGCCAGCCAGCCCTTGCCGCCTGCGGCTGGCAGCGTGCCCGGAGCCCGCTAGACCATGGCCGCCGTCACACCGATGCGGGGTGGTTCACGCCGCCGCACCATCAACGAGATCAACATGGTGCCCTTCATCGACGTGATGCTGGTGCTGTTGATCATCTTCATGGTGAGCGCGCCCCTCATCACCACCGGCGTGGTCGACCTGCCCAGCATCGGCAAGAGCAAGCAGCAGCCCAAGAAGGTGATCGAGGTGGTGGTCGGCAAGGACGAAGCGCTGCGCCTGCGCGTGGACAACAAAGAGGTTTCCACCATGACCTTGAAGAACCTGGCCGACCGCGTGAGCGCGGCCCAGGGCGGTGACATCACCGCGCCGGTCGTGATCTCGGCCGACAAGGCCGTGAAGTACGAAGCCGTGGTGCGGGTGATGGACCTGCTGCAAAAGGCCGGTGTGCAACGGGTTGGTCTTTCGGTGAAGAGCAACGGCTGACCATGGAAATGGTGGTGGTCATCGCAAGACGGGCCGAGCGCCGGGCCGCTCCCAAGTCGGCCCGTGCCACCTCGGGGGGGCGTCCGATGTACTCATCGGGCGAGGGGTCGTCTTGACCACGCTCCAGCGCGACAACCTGATGCCCAAGTCGTCAGACGGCACCAGCCGTGGGCTGGCCATTTCCGCCGTGGTTCACCTGGGCCTGGTGGTGGCGCTGGCCTTCGGCGTGAACTGGCGTTCGAGCGAACCTGCCGGCGTCGAAGCCGAGTTGTGGGCCTCGGTGCCGCAGGTGGCGGCGCAGCGCGACATCGCGCCCGAGCCCACGCCTGAACCCAAGCCCGCACCGGCGCCGAAGCCGGTCGAACCCAAACCCGAGCCCAAGGCCGCGCCCGACCCGCAGATCGCCATCGAAAAAGCCAAACAGGAAAAGCTCAAGAAGAAAGAAGACGAAAAACGCGAGCAGGAAGAAAAAGACAAGCTCGACAAGAAGAAGGCCCTGGAAGAAAAGGCCAAGCTCGAGAAAGCAAAAGAGAAAGCCGAAGCCGACAAGCAGAAGAAGCTCGACGAGCAGCGCGACAAGAACCTCGCCCGCATCAAGGAGATGATGGGCGTCGATGGCGGCAGCCCGGGCGGCACGGCCGCGCGCAGCGCCGGGCCTTCAGCGGGTTATGCCGGGCGCATCATTGCGCGCATCAAACCCAACATCGTGTTCCCCGACACCATCAGCGGCAACCCGGCCGCGGTTGTCGACGTGCGCCTGGGGCCTGACGGCACCATCGTCTCGCGCAAGCTCAAACAAAGCAGCGGCGTGAAGGAGTGGGACGACGCCGTGCTGCGCGCCCTCGACAAGACCGAGATCCTGCCGCGCGACACCGACGGCACGGTGCCGTCGCAGATCGACATGACCTTCCGGCCACGCGACCTGTCGTGAAAGATTGACCGGCACCTGGCGCGCGTCAAACCCTCATCAGGCGCGGCTCCAGCAAACGATCGAGCGACCATCGGCCCGGCCCCCAGAGCACCAGCGTCATCAACAAGCTGCCCCAGAACACATGCTGCTGCAGCGCGGCCGGCGCGATCTCGGCCAGGCTCAACACCGCCACCCCATTGAGCACCGACAAACCCAGCGCCGCGAAGCGCCCGGCCAGCCCGAGCAAGAGCAGCACCGGCAGCACCAACTCGCCCGCCGTGCCGGCAAAGGCCGCCACGCTGGGCGATAGCAAAGGCACCTGGTACTCGTCGGCAAACAGGGCAAGCGTGGTGTCCCAGTCGTTGATCTTGGTGAGGCCTGCCAGAAAGAAAGCCTGCGCGACATAAAACCGCGCGGCCAGTTGTGCCAGCGGCTGCAGCGTTTCAAGGCCGGCCACGAGGCGGCTCCACAGGCTCAGCAAGGGGGTGACAAAGACAGTGCTCATGGCGGGCTCTCAGGTGTTCACAGCCCGTTGGTCGCAGCCACGCCGGGCTTCTTGCACGCGTAGCGGCAAAAATCAGCCCCCACGCAGCGCACGCCAGAGCCAGCCACTTTGCAAGGCCTGCAGCAGCCAGGGCTCGAACGCAAAACCGTCTCCGGCTTCGGCCAACGCCACAGCGAGCGTCTCACCATTCAGCAGGCACTGCACCCAGCGCGCCGTGTCGGGGCTGAGGGCCTGCACCTGCGCACGCCAGCCCGATCGCCAGACCAGGGCCGTTTCAGCCTCGCTGTGGGCCAGTGCCCGGCGGGCCTGCTCGCGCCGCTCGGCGGCGCCCTCGCCCGGGCGATGCGCCAACCACACGCTGACGATGGGGTGGTCGCTCGGCAGCAGCGCGGTGCCGGGCATCAGCTGCAAGCGCAGTTGCGAGGGTGGCGTATCAGCCAGCAGGCTCAGCGAATCGGTGTCGATGCTGGCGTCGGCTGCACGCTCCGCGGCGGCCACCAGCCAGTCGAGGCGGGCGCTGTCGGCCAGGTAGGGCACGTCGCGCAGCTGCTCGCTGTGGGCGATGAAGGCCGGCAGGCCGTCGCCGAAGCACGCGAGGTCGCCGAAGGTGGGCGGTTGTTGGCGCCAGAACGCACGCGCCAAGGCAGCAAACGACTCCTCGCCTACCAAGGCCTGCACGGTCGGGAAGCTCGCCGCCAGCGCACGCTCGGCTGCCGCGCCGGCGTGGGCCTGGTAGGCCTGCAGGCCGCGCTGGATACGTGTGTCGCCGTGCGCCAGGCCCTGCAGGTCACCACCGCCCCACAGCGCAGCGATCAACGCTCGCTGGCGTTGCGCTTCTGCGTTCATGGGCGGCGGGCCATCACGTCGGCGGCAGCTTGGGCTTCGCCCAGCAGCACGTCGAGCGTGGGCAGGTCGGTGTCCCACTCCACCAGCGTGGGCAGCGGGCCCAGGCGTTCGATGGCGTGGCGGTACACCTGCCACACCGGCGCGTGCACGCGGCTGCCGTGGTCGTCGATCACGATGTCGCCCAGGTCCTGGTAGCCGGCGAGGTGGATCTCGCCGACGATGCCGGGGGCCAGCGCATCGACCCAGTCGCACACGCTGCGCACCGGGTCGGGCTGCGCGTCGTTGAGCGCGTTCACCACCAAATTGTTGACGTCGAGCAGCAGGCCGCAACCGCTGCGTTGTGCCAGCGCATTGAAGAACTCGGGCTCGCTGAAATCGCGCTCGGCGAAATCAAGATAGGCCGAGAGGTTCTCGACCAGGATGGGCCGCTTCAGCCGGTCTTGCACCTGCGACACATGGGCCACCATGATGGCCAGCGACGCTTCGGTGAAGGCCAGCGGCAGCAGGTCGTTGCCGTGCAGCACCGGCCCGCCCTCGCGCTGCGGCGCGCGGGCGAAGCAGGCGTGGTCAGACACCCGCAAGGGCTCGGTGCGCTCGACCAGCCGCGCAAGTTGGTCAAGGTGCCAGGGGTCGAGCCCGGCGGCCGAACCCAGCGCCAGGCCCACGCCGTGCAAGCTCAACTCGTAGTGAGAACGCGCCTCGTGCAGCACGGCCAGGGCCGCGCCGCCGTCGGCAAAAAAGTTCTCGGAATGCACCTCGACAAAACCGAGCACCGGCCGACGCTCCAGCAGCTCGGCGTAGTGGGGCTGGCGCAGGCCGATGCCCGGCAAGATCACTTCTTGATGGCCTTCTTGGCCATGTCGGCGTCGGTGCCACCCATCTCCTTGCAGGTGCCCTTGGCCACGTACTTCCATTCGTCGGGCGCCTTGTCGACCTTCGACTGGCCCGCGCACGAGTGGGAGCCCGACAGGTTGGCACAGTCGTTCTGCCCCGCCTTGGCAATGCCGTAGCACTTCTCCTTGGCCTTGTCTTGCGCAGCCGCCTGGCCGGCCAGACCGAGGGCGAGCAAGGATGCGAGGGCGGTCGAAGCGATCAAACCTTGGTTCATGGAAATTCTCCTGAGGGTGAAGTGGGTGAAGGTGTCACGAGCAATTGCAGCGACATGGCTCTGTCGGCGAGCGGCGATGGCATCTTACAAACCTGCGAACGCAGGTTGATTGAAAGCCGCACAACGTGAGGGCCACAATGCAACCAACCTGTGTGCCCCGAGCGGAGACTGACTGCCCCATGCGCCCCCTTCACATCAGCCTGCTGATTGCCGCCATGGCCTGGGCCGGCATCGCCGCTGCTCAAACGCGCTGGGACCTGCCTGCCGCCTACCAGAGCAGCAGCTTCCACTCTGAAAACCTGGAGCAGTTTGCGAGCGACGTCGACAAGGCCACCCACGGCAAGCTCAAGATCACCGTGCATGCCAACGCCTCGCTGTTCAAGGCGCCCGAGATCAAGCGCGCGGTGCAGGCCGGCCAGGCGCAGATCGGCGAGATCTTGCTGGTGAACCACCAGAACGAATGGCAGATCTACGGCGCCGACGGCCTGCCCTTTCTCGCCACCAGCTACGACGAGTCGGCCAAGCTCTACAAGGCGCAAAAGCCGATGCTTGAGAAGAAGCTCGCCGAACAAGGCCTGCTGTTGCTCTACGCCGTGCCCTGGCCGCCGCAAGGCATCTTCAGCAAGAGGCCCATCAACGCGGCCATCGACCTCGAAGGCGCGAAGTGGCGCGCCTACAGCCCGGCCACCTCGCGCATTGCCGAGCTGCTGGGTGCGCAGCCGGTGACGGTGCAGCAGGCCGAGCTCCCGCAGGCCATGGCCACCGGCCTCGTCGAGTCGTACATGTCATCGGGCTCGACCGGCTACGACACCAAGGCGCACGAGCACCTGAAATACTTCTACGACATCCAGGCCTGGTTGCCCAAGAACGCGGTGCTCGTGAACAAGGCCGCATTCGATGCGCTCGACCGCGCCACCCAGGCGGCCCTGCTCAAGGCCGCCTCGGTGGCCGAGACGCGCGGCTGGGTGGTCTCGCGGGCCAAGAACAGCGAATACCTCGAGCTGCTGAAGAAAAACGGCATGAACGTGCTCGCGCCGCCCTCGCAGCTCAAGGCCGACATGGAAAAGGTCGGCGACACCCTGCTGCGGGAGTGGTTGCAAAAAGCCGGTCCCGAAGGCCACAACCTGGTCGACGCCTACAGAAAACTCTGATGCGCTGAACAGCCCCCGGATGGGCCCGCAATTCGGGCCATTTGCACCCCACCCGCTGCCTACCATGACCGTGCGGAAAGACGTTCCGCACTTGGGCCATGCGCGCGCCACACGCGCAGCGGGAAACAAATGTCCGACCTCTCCGATTTCGTCAACATGGATTTCGCCAGCGACGCACCGGCCACCCTGCCGCGTGCGATCGATCCGGTGGAAAAAACCCGCCACGCCGCCTTTCGCTGGCCGACGCCGCCGTTTGCGTCGTACCCCGACGCGGCCGAGCAGAACCAGGCCCAGGGCTGCGAGTTTGTTGGCACCAACGGCAAGGCCGTTGCCGGCCGCTTGATCTTTTTTGTGCCCGAAGACCAGGTGGCCCACGTGCAGGTGCCGCCCGCGCGCACGACCATGCCGCTGCGTTTCAACCAGTTCCGTTCGTTGCGGGTGATGGAGCCGATCAAGCCCATCAGCACGACCCTCATCACGCACGAAAAACACGCGCTGATGCTGGAGCAGCGCCCGCGCAGCAGCTACCGTGTGATGCTGCCCGACGGCGTGCAGATCGACGGCAACACCATCGGTCATGTGGAAACCGCGCACGGCCTGTTTCTCTTTCCGCCGGTCGACGACAAGGGCAGCGTGCAGCGCCTCTTCGTGCCGCGCGGTGGCTACACCTCGTATGAAATCGGCCCACGCATCGGCGAGCTGCTGATCCAGCAGAACGCTGCCACCCCGCAACAGGTGGAGCAGGCCGCCGACGTGCAAAAGCAGATGCGCGACCAGAAGCTGGGCGACATCTTGTTGCTGCGCCAGGTGGTGACGCCCGAGCAGTTGCTCGCGGCGATTGAAAAACAGGCGCGCATGCCGATGGTGCGCATCGGCGAAGCCCTCACCTCGCTCGGCATGGTCACCGACGAGCAGCTGCAAGACGCACTCGGCCAGCAGCAGCAAGACCGCAACGTGCCGCTGGGCGAGCTGCT
>NZ_JANOCG010000676.1:0-1600 GCF_031412075.1 Rhizobacter sp. | reverse complement strand
CAGTGGATGGTGATGAACGTGCTGCCTGTGTTGCCGCCGGACCTGCGTCCGCTGGTGCCGCTGGACGGCGGGCGTTTCGCCACCTCCGACCTGAACGACCTCTACCGCCGTGTCATCAACCGCAACAACCGCCTGGCGCGTCTGTTGGAGTTGAAGGCCCCGGAGATCATCGTGCGCAACGAAAAGCGCATGTTGCAAGAAGCGGTGGACTCGTTGCTCGACAACGGCCGCCGCGGCAAGGCCATGACGGGCGCCAACAAGCGCGCGCTCAAGTCGCTGGCCGACATGATCAAGGGCAAGAGCGGTCGTTTCCGCCAGAACTTGCTGGGCAAGCGCGTCGACTACTCCGGCCGTTCGGTCATCGTGGTCGGCCCGACGCTCAAGCTGCACCAGTGCGGCCTGCCGAAGCTGATGGCGCTTGAACTCTTCAAGCCCTTCATCTTCTCGCGCCTGGAAGCCATGGGCATCGCCACCACCATCAAGGCGGCGAAGAAAGAAGTGGAAGCGGGCACGCCCGTGGTGTGGGACATCCTTGAAGAAGTCATCAAGGAACACCCGGTCATGCTGAACCGCGCGCCAACGCTGCACCGCCTGGGCATTCAAGCCTTTGAGCCGGTGCTGATCGAAGGCAAGGCGATCCAGTTGCACCCGCTCGTTTGCGCGGCCTTCAACGCCGACTTCGACGGCGACCAGATGGCTGTTCACGTGCCGCTGTCGATCGAGGCGCAGATGGAAGCCCGCACGCTGATGCTGGCTTCGAACAACATCTTGTTCCCGGCCAACGGCGAGCCGAGCATCGTGCCGTCGCAAGACGTGGTGCTGGGCTTGTACTACGCGACCCGCGACCGCATCAACGCCAAGGGCGAAGGCCTGATCTTCTCCGACGTGATCGAAGTGCAGCGTGCACTCGACAACGCGGTGGTGGAAGTCACGGCCAAGATCGCCGTTCGCCTGACCGAGTACACGAAGAACAAGGAAACCGGCGAATTCACGTCGGAAACCAAGCTCGTCGACACCACCGTCGGCCGTGCCTTGCTGAGCGAGATCTTGCCCAAGGGCCTGCCGTTCTCGAACATCAACAAGGCGCTGAAGAAGAAAGAAATTTCGCGCCTGATCAACACCTCGTTCCGCAAGTGCGGTCTGAAGGAAACGGTCGTGTTCGCCGACAAGCTGCTGCAGTCGGGCTTCCGCCTGGCCACGCGTGCCGGCATCTCGATCGCGATCGACGACATGCTGGTGCCGAAAGAAAAGCACATGCTGATCGAGCGTGCCGAGAAGGAAGTGAAAGAGATCGAGCAGCAGTACGTCTCGGGTCTGGTCACGTCCGGCGAGCGCTACAACAAGGTGGTCGACATCTGGGGCAAGACCGGCGACGAAGTCGGCAAGGTCATGATGGCCCAGCTGTCGAAGCAGAAGACCATCGACCGCCATGGCAAGACGGTGGATCAGGAGTCGTTCAACTCCATCTACATGATGGCCGACTCGGGTGCGCGCGGTTCCGCCGCGCAGATTCGCCAACTCGCCGGCATGCGCGGCCTGATGGCCAAGCCTGATGGCTCGATCATCGAGACGCCGATCACCGCGAACTTCCGCGAAGGCC
>NZ_JANOCG010000675.1:0-5636 GCF_031412075.1 Rhizobacter sp. | reverse complement strand
TTCGTCAATGGTGGCCTGAGGGTTTTTCAGGAGATGCAGGCAGGCATCGACCACCTCATTCAGGTTGTGCGGCGGGATATTGGTGGCCATGCCCACCGCAATACCCCCCGAACCATTCACCAGCAGATTGGGCAGGCGGGTCGGGAGAACCAGAGGTTCTTTTTCAGACCCGTCGTAATTGGGGCCGAAGTCGACGGTCTCCTTGTCCAGGTCTGCCAGCATCTCGTGGGCGATCTTGGCCAGTCGGATTTCGGTGTAACGCATGGCCGCCGCGTTGTCGCCGTCGACCGAGCCGAAGTTGCCCTGCCCGTCAATCAGCATGTGGCGCATGGAGAAGTCTTGCGCCATGCGCACCGCGGTGTCGTACACCGACTGGTCGCCGTGCGGGTGGTACTTGCCGATGACATCACCAACGATACGGGCAGATTTCTTGTAGGGCCGGTTCCAGTCGTTGTTCAACTCGTGCATGGCGAAGAGCACACGCCGGTGTACGGGCTTCAAGCCGTCGCGAGCGTCGGGCAGTGCCCGCCCCACGATCACGCTCATCGCGTAGTCAAGATATGAGCGACGCATCTCCTCTTCGAGGCTGATGGGCAGGGTTTCCTTGGCGAACTGGGTCATTCGTGGTGGGCAGCAAAGCCGTAGAGACAGGCACTGGCGGGCCTGCGAGCGCAATCCGTGATTCTAGTTGCTGCGGATGGCTGTAGCAGTGGCGCAACAACGCAAGAGGCCAAGCAGTGCAAAGCGGGCAAAACTCTGTTCGCCGAATACCCTATGGCACAATCGCGCGTCGGTGGGAAACACCCGGATACATGGGGTTTGCCAGTACTTTCCGATTCCGGTTTTGAAGTTTCATAGAACCATCTGCACCTTTTCCTTGAGAGGAGAATCATGAAGAAACTGAATAAGGTCGCATCGCTCTTTGCATCGGCCACGCTCGCAGTCACAGTGAGTTCCGCGTTTGCACAGACCGCGCCCACTGGCGCTGACAACTGGGTGAATTCCTCCGGCTTGCCCTGGAAGAACGGTGCAGGCGATCTGTGCTGGCGCGACGCCTTCTGGACCCCCGCAACGGCCAATGCCGCTTGCGACGGCGCCCTGAAGCCTGCCCCCGCACCTGCCCCGGCCCCCGCTCCGGCTCCTGCTCCGGCCCCCGCGCCCGCAGCGGCTCCGGCACCGGTCGCTCCTCCTGCACCTCCCGCACCGCCGCCCGCACCGGTCAGCGAGAAGGTCACCTTCGCTGCCGACGCTTTCTATGACGTGGGCAAATCTGTGCTCAAGCCTGAAGCCAAGGCCAAGCTCGACGATCTCGTCAGCAAGACCGCTGGTGTGAACCTCGAAGTCATCATCGCCGTCGGCCACACCGACTCCGATGGCTCCGATTCGTACAACCAGAAGCTGTCGGTGGCTCGCTCCGAGTCCGTCAAGACCTACCTGGTGAGCAAGGGCATCGAAGCCAACCGCGTCTACACCGAAGGCAAGGGCGAAGCATCGCCGGTCGCCGACAACAAGACCAAGGAAGGCAAGACGAAAAACCGCCGCGTCGAAATCGAAGTGGTCGGTACACGTACCCGCAAGTAAACGCTCTGCGTTCACTCTGAAAACCCCGCCTCGGCGGGGTTTTTTGTTTGCCCCGTCATTTCAAGTGCAACCGGGGTCTTGGGTACCATCGCCACATGATCAATGCAGACCCTCAAGAGCTGGCCAAATTCAGCGAGCTGGCCCACCGCTGGTGGGACCCGGAAAGCGAGTTCCGGCCTTTGCACCAGATCAATCCGCTGCGGCTGGATTGGATCCATGGCCTGGCCCCCTTGCATGGCCGCAACGTTCTCGACGTCGGGTGCGGCGGTGGCATCCTCGCCGACTCGATGGCGCGCAAGGGTGCGCAAGTGCTGGGCATCGACCTGGCCAGCAAACCGCTGAAGGTGGCGCGTCTGCACGCAGCCGAAGCGGGCACGCCGTCGATTGAATATCGTGAAGTGTCAGCCGAAGCGCTGGCCGCTGAAATGCCAGGCCACTTCGAGACGGTGACGTGCATGGAGATGCTCGAGCACGTGCCCGACCCATCGTCCATCGTGCGTGCTTGTTCGACGCTGGTGAAGCCGGGTGGTTGGGTGTTTTTCTCCACCATCAACCGCAACCCCAAGTCGTTTTTGTTTGCCATCGTCGGCGCCGAGTACCTGCTCAAGCTGCTGCCGCAAGGCACGCATGAGTACGCTCGCTTCATTCGCCCCAGCGAGCTGGCTCAGTGGTGCCGTGACGCCGGGCTTGCGCTGCACAGTACGCGCGGCATGGAATACAACCCGCTGACCCGCCGCTACTGGCTGTCGGCCGACGTCAGCGTGAACTACCTGTTCGCCTGCCGCAAGCCGGAGTGATGGCGCCGATTCGTGCGGTGCTGTTCGACCTCGACGGCACCTTGATCGACAGTGCTCCCGACCTGGCCGGAGCCGGCAACGACATGCGCATTGCGCGAGGCCTCGAGCCCTTGCCCTATGAACGCTTCCGCCCGATGGTCGGCTCGGGTGCACGTGGCATGGTAGGCATTGCCTTGCAAGTGGGGCCGACTGATGAAAGCTTCAACGAACTTCGCGACGAGTTTCTGGCGCGCTACGAGCAGCGTATGACGCAGCTGACGCAAGTCTTCGACGCCATGCGCCCGGTGCTCGCGGCCTTGCAGGCTCAGGGGTTGCCGTGGGGCATCGTGACCAACAAGGCGCAGCGCTTCACCGCGCCGCTGGTGCAAGCGCTTGGGCTGCATACCCATGCGGCCGTCGTGATCAGTGGCGACACCACTCCGCACGCCAAGCCGCACCCGGCTCCCTTGCTGGAGGCGGCACGCCAAATGGCGCTGTCGCCGGAGCGCTGCATCTATGTGGGCGACGACCTGCGAGACATCCAGGCCGGCCGCGCCGCCGGCATGGGCACGGTGGCGGCAGCCTGGGGTTACCTCGGCGCGGGAGAGCCCATTTCTGCCTGGGACGCCGACCATGTGATCGAAACGCCCGGCCAGCTCTTGAATCTGTTGGCCATGGCCTAAACTACCTGCTTCCTGGGGCCGACCTGGTTTCGACGCAGGTTCGGAGTTGGTTCAGGGCATGCCGAGCACCAGTTAGCTCGTAAATCCATCTGGAAACGCATTAACTGCAAACGACTCGTCTTACGACGTCAAACTCGCCGCTTAAAACCGGTGAGCTTCGCAACAGCTTGTCTATGGGCTGGGCTTGAGGGGCAACCCGAGAGCTGCGAAGTCATACACATAGGCTCGGTCTGAGCTGGGTCACTCAACACAGACCTAAATCAAGTGACTCGGGGCGAGGGTAGCGTGCTGCTGCGCGACCACCGTCCTCAAATTCAAATCAGACAGCTACGCATGTAGAACTGGCCAGCAATGGTTTGCGGACGCGGGTTCGATTCCCGCCGGCTCCACCATATGATGATTTCAAGACGTCTCAGAACGTCCCAGAAAGTCTCAAAACCCCTAAGTAAATCAATGACTTAGGGGTTTTTTCTTGCCCAAATTGTCCCGGGACGTCCCCTTGAATCTCGGCTTGGAATGGGATATTTTTGTGGGTAACAGGCAAATCCGAAAAGCCACTTACCCCGAAACATCGCCATGCTTACCGACATGCAGATCCGCTCGACAAAGCCAGGGGCGAAACCTGTCCGGCTCTACGACGAGCGTGGGCTATATCTGGAAATTGCACCGGCTGGAGGTCGCTGGTGGCGGTTCAAGTACCGCTACGCAGGCAAGGAAAAGCTGCTGTCGATGGGCACCTATCCGGACACTCCCTTGAAGGCTGCGAGGGACAGGCGAGATCGGGCGCGAACGTTATTGGAAGAGGGTGTGGACCCGAGCGAGGCGCGTCGAGCAGAGAAGGCGAGCCGGTCCCAGGGGGTGCTCAATGGCTTTGAAGCCGTCGCGCGCGAATGGCACGCAACGATCCATGTTGAGAAGGTCAGTGCGGGCCACGCCGCTCGCACCCTGATCCGGCTCGAACAGGATGTGTTTCCGTGGCTGGGCGGGTTGCCCGTCGGAGAGATCAAGGCGCCTCAATTGCTCCAGGCGGTGCGGCGAATCGAAGCGCGCGGCGCGATCGAGACGGCTCATCGTGCGTTGCAGAGTTGCGGCCAAGTGTTCCGGTATGCGATCGCCACCGGCCGAGCCGAACGCGACCCAACGCCCGACCTGCGCGGCGCATTGAAGCCGGTGCTGGTGCAGCACATGCCGGCCATCACCGACCCCAAGCGGGTGGGTGACCTGCTGCGGGCGATCGAAAGCTACAAGGGCATGCCAGTCACTCGCGCAGCGCTTGGACTGGCCCCCCTGGTCTTCGTTCGCCCCGGCGAGTTGCGCAAAGCCGAGTGGGCCGAGTTCGATCTCGATGCCGCAGAGTGGCGCATCCCGGCCGCACGCATGAAGCGAACCAAGCAGGAGAAGCTCAGCGGCGCAGCGCATGTCGTTCCGCTGTCCCGACAGGCCCTGGCGATTCTGCGCGAACTGCACAAGCTGAATGGGCATGACAAGTACCTGTTCCCGAGCCCACGCACCCGCGAACGCCCGATGAGTGACAACGGCGTGCTCTCGGCGTTGCGGCGCATGGGCTTCCCAAGCGACGAGATGACGGGCCACGGTTTCCGAGCCATGGCGCGCACGCTGCTGGCCGAGCGATTGAATGTGGACGAGGCGGTGATCGAGGCCCAGCTCGCGCACGCGGTGAAGGATTCGCTGGGCCGCGCCTACAACCGGACCGAGTTCCTGGAGCAGCGCCGCAAGATGCTGCAGATGTGGGCCGACTACCTGGACAAACTGCGCGACGGTACTTAAATCATCCGATCAAACGCAGGCTGATTCGTGGTACCAGCAAACCGTCGACGATCGACAAGAGCGATGATGGCCTGGAGCGGCTTAGACCCTGCGCCTCATCAGGCGAGCATCAATGGATCCTGTAGTGGCACGGTGTGGGCATCTTGCGCATCCGCCGCAAACGAGACATAGGGAAACTTGAGTTTCCTTATGGAAAGTGATGGTTCGGTCGCCGGTGCTGTGATCACAGGCCTCCCAACATTGCGAGATTTGAATCCGAATCCAGCTGGCAAGCGACCCGGCTGCGCGCGCAGAGTTGTCAGCGTCGCGTCCGCGCAGGCCCGCCCCACCGATGATTTCTGGTGCGGAATCGTCGGGCGGCACGCAGCCCCGAGGCCACACCATCAGCAATCATGCGCGCGCCGTCCAAACCATTCACGCTCCATCTGCCAGACTTGGCGGGTCTCGATCAGCCCGGCCTGTTCGATGCCAAGCCCGTGCCGACGGGCGAGCCCTTGGTGGTGCCGATCGACCGGCTCGAAGAAGACCCGCACAACCCGCGCACCGAGTTTCCGGCCGAAGCGCTCGATGAGCTGGCGCAGGACATCGCGCAGCGCGGCGTGCTCCAGCCCATCGTTGTCAACGCACCCGATGAGGCGGGCCGGTACCGCATCTGCTTCGGCAGCAAGCGCTGGCGCGCCGCGCGGCAGGCCGGGCTTGGCCAGGTGCCGGTCATCCTCGCGACACGCGCTCACGGCGCCTACGACCAGGTGGCCGAAAACCTGAAGCGACACGCTTTGTCGCCGCGCGATCTGGCGAAGTTCATCCG
>NZ_JANOCG010000674.1:0-3505 GCF_031412075.1 Rhizobacter sp. | reverse complement strand
GGCACGATCGCAGCGCTTTTCGGCGCGGGTGGGCAGCTGGGTCTTGGCGAGGATCGCCGGCCCATCGATGCCCGCACTTTGTGCCGGAACCAAGCGCTTGGCCAGGTCGGGCGGCAGCTTCAGCCCAGCCACCAGATCGAGCTCGATCTCGGCGTGCGGGTTGCCCCAGGTCACCTTGGCGGCGCGGCCTTCGAGGTACAGCGGGCGGTCGGCATCAAAACTGCTCCAGCCGTGGTGAGCCAGCACCGGCGTGGAGACCGCAGCCATGAGAAACACGCGTCGTTGCATGAGGACTCCTTCAGGCATAGGCGATGAAACGCCCGCAGACTACGACAAGCACCCAAAGCCCCAGCGACAACGCGGTTTGCAGGCGTGCGAATCGGTCGGCCTTGTCGAGCCCGCCTCGTGCATGAAAGGCGATGGCGTTCATGCCGGCCAGCCCCAGCAACACCATCTTGGTGATCAGCGCGCGGTTGCCCAACAGTTCGCTCCATTGGCTGGCCAGCATCAGGGCGCCGCTGGTGGCTGCGAGCGCAAAACCGAGCAAGGTCACACGCAAGGCAAGCCGCGCCAGTGCGCGCAGCGGCAACTCCAGCCCCCATCCCCACACCCGCAACTCCAACATCACCAGGCTGCCGAGCAGCAGCGCAATGCCCAGGATGTGAACGACCTCAAGCAGGGGGTAAGCCCATGGATGCGTGGTGATCCAGCCCATGGGGCGATTGTGATGGCCTCCTAGAATCGCCCACCATGCACATTCACATTCTCGGCATCTGCGGCACTTTCATGGGTGGCCTGGCCGCCCTGGCGCGCGAAGCGGGCCACAAAGTCACCGGCTGCGATGCGGGCGTCTACCCGCCGATGAGCGACCAGTTGCGCGCGCTCGACATCGACCTGATCGAAGGCTGGGGCGCCGACCAGCTCGCCCTCAAACCCGACCTCTTCGTCATCGGCAACGTGGTCTCGCGCGGCAACCCGCTGGTCGAGGCGATCCTCGACTCTGGCGTGCCCTACACCAGTGGCCCGCAATGGCTGTCTGACAAGGTGCTGCAAGGCCGACACGTGCTGGCTGTGGCCGGCACGCATGGCAAGACCACCACCACCTCCATGCTCGCGTGGATGCTTGAGAAGGCCGGCCTGGAGCCGGGCTTCCTGGTCGGTGGTGTGCCGACCAACTTTGGTGTCTCGGCCAGGCTGGGCAAGGGCAAGCCCTTCGTCATTGAAGCCGACGAATACGACACCGCCTTCTTCGACAAGCGCAGCAAGTTTGTGCACTACCGGCCGCGCACCGCGATCCTGAACAACCTCGAATACGACCACGCCGACATCTTCCCCGACCTGGCCGCCATCGAGACGCAGTTCCACCACCTGGTGCGCACCGTGCCCGCCGCCGGCCGCCTGGTGATCAACGCCCGCGAAGAGTCGCTGCAGCGTGTGCTGGAGCGTGGCTGCTGGAGCGAGGTGGTGCGCTTTGGCACCCGCAAGGAAACCCCGGGCGCCTTGCGCGCACGCGGGGAGCCGCACGCCTTTGATGTGCTGCGCGGCAGCCTGAAGATCGCCCGTGTCGACTGGCCACTGCTCGGCGAGCACAACCAGCTCAACGCGCTGGCCGCCATGGCCGCAGCCGAACACGTGGGGGTCGCGCCCGAGCAGGCGGGCAAGGCGCTTTCAAGCTTCGAGAACGTACGCCGGCGACTTGAGCTGCGCGGCAGCGTTGACGTAGGCGGGGGCGTCGTGAAGGTCTACGACGACTTCGCCCACCACCCGACGGCCATCCACATGACGGTCAACGGCTTGCGCCGCAAGGTGGGCATGGAGCGCATCCTGGCGGTGTTCGAGCCGCGCTCCAACACCATGAAGCTCGGCTCGATGAAAGCCCAGCTGCCCTGGTCACTGGAAGAAGCCGACCTGTCGTTCTGCCACCAGGGCAACCTGGGCTGGAGCGCCAAGGAAGCCCTGGCCCCGATGGGCGACAAGGCCATCGTCACCGACAGCATCGAGGCCCTGGTCGCCGCCGTGCGCCGCGCCGCCCGCCCGGGCGACCATGTGCTGTGCATGAGCAACGGTGGCTTCGGCGGCATCCACGACAAGCTTCTTACCGCGCTGGGGCAGTGACTAGCCCCGGGTCATCGATGCGCGCAGCGCTTCGGTGATCTGCGACAGACTGTCTTGCAGATGCGCCCGGCTTTCCACCGTCAACCTGCCGTTGCCTGAAGCGCGCTTGAGTTGCGCCTGCAACTCGGTGGCGTTCATGCGCATCAGGCTCAGGGCGTCAGGCGGCAAGGTGGAGGAGCCGCGTGTCAGCAAGGTCTGCACCCGTTTCAGGTGCTCGCGCTGCAGGTTGCGGCGCAGGCGGTCGATCTCCTTGCCGCTCTTGAGCTCGCTCCACACCGCGCCCTGCAAGGTGGTGTAGACCTCCGACAGCGAAATGATGTTGTTGCCCGCCGCGCCATTCACGTACAGCGGCAGGTCGAGCAGGCGCGACGCGGTGCCCGCACCCAGCAGCCGGTCCATGGCCACGGTTTGCATTTGCAGCACGGCGGCCGGGATGTTCACCGGCCCGCCCCGCTCCCACTCGTTGTAGTCGGGCGAGAGGCTGGAGATGAACTCGGGCTTGAAGCGGAAGCTGTCGGCGTTGAACACGCCCGTGGCCAGGAACTGCAGCGCCTCGCGCTGCTTGGCCGGCTCCACCGGCACGTAGGCCGCGCGGCGCGAGGTGCCCGGGAGGTCACGCACGGTGTACATGCCGCCCACGTACTTGCCCACCAACTCGGTGGCACGCCCCAGCTGGCGGAAGCCGCTCAACAACACACGGCGCTGGCGTGTGGCTTCGTCACCCGCTTGCTGGCCACGCTCTTGCACCCGTTGCCACAGCTCGCGCGAGAGCTGGAGGCGCTTCACGTAATAGGCCAAGGGGTCGTCGCCCAGGTCGAATCGGTTGACCAGCGGGTCGAGACCGTCGTTGCCCGGGCCCACACCGCCTGCGTCGGCGTCGTCGGCATAAGCGAGAAGCGGGTCGGTGCTGCGCCCGGCAATGCGCGCGAGCTCGGCCGCTTCTTCGGCGGGCGCTATCTGCTTGTAGGCGTATTCGACCGCCCAGTAGTCGTACGGCCCGAGCGCGTTGTTGTTGATGGCGCCCTGCTTCTCACCGCGCACGGCAAGGTTGTAGGCGTTGTAGTCCATCACCGAGCCGGAGATGCCGTTTTTCTCGGTGAACTCCTTGTCTTGCAGCTTGTCGCGCGAGACCACGGTCGATCCCTTGAAATTGTGCTTGAGGCCCAGGGTGTGGCCCACCTCGTGGGCGATGGTGTCCTTGATGACCGACTGCACGAAGGCCACGGCCTCGGGGCTGTCGGGTGCGAGGTCGCCGCGCGCTTCGAGCAGGTCGAGCGCAAAGCTCATCTGATCGGCACCTTCGGTCGCGTAGGTGCAGCTGTCGTCTGCGCCGCCGTGGCCGAAGGGCGTCGCGATGTCGTCACGCGCCTGGCGGCGTGCGCCGCGGCCG
>NZ_JANOCG010000673.1:0-5093 GCF_031412075.1 Rhizobacter sp. | reverse complement strand
CGGCAGTGGTCGAGCAGTTGCGCCTCGGTCAGCGCGTCGTCCCTGCGCACCACGAACACCTTGACCACCTCGCCCGACTTGGGGTCTTGCACGCCGATGGCCGCCACCTCGCGCACGCCGAGGTGGGACGAGATCACGTCTTCGATCTCGTTGGGGAAGACCTTGAAGCCCGAGACGATGATCATGTCTTTCTTGCGGTCGGTGATCTTGAAGTAGCCGCGCTCGTCCATGAAGCCCATGTCCCCGGTGCGCAGCCAGCCGTCTTCGGTGAACACGAGGGCGGTTTCGTCGGGCCGGTTCCAGTAGCCCTTCATCACCTGCGGCCCGCGCACGCAGATCTCGCCCACGTCGCCGAGCGCCACCGGCTCGCCATCGTCGTCAAGAATCATCGCTTCGGTGGAGGGGATCGGCACGCCGATGGTGCCTGTCCAGTCCTTGATGTCGAGCGGGTTGGCAATCACCACCGGCGAGGTTTCGGTGAGGCCGTAACCTTCGATGATGGGCGTGCCGGTGAGCGCCTTCCACTTCTCGGCCACCACACGTTGCACCGCCATGCCACCGGCCGAGGTCATCTTCAGGTGGCGCACGTCGACGTCGGCGAATGCCGGCGCGTCGAGCAGGGCGGCATACAAGGTGTTGACGGCAATGATCCCGGTGAAGGGCAACTTCTTCAGATCGCTGATGAAGGCCGGCAGGTCGCGCGGGTTGGTGATGAGCATCACCTGCGCGCCGATCTTCATGAACACCAGGTTGGCCAGCAACGCGTACACGTGGTACAGCGGCAGCGGGATCACGCAGATCTCCTTGCCGTCGCTCAGGTCGCGGCCCACCCACAGCGACATCTGCTGCACGTTGGCCACCATGTTGCCGTGCGTCAGCATCACGCCCTTGGCCACACCGGTGGTGCCGCCGGTGTATTGCAGGAAGGCGATGTCGTCGTGGGTCAACGGCACGTCGTCCAGCGTGTGCGAGTGCCCCTCGCGCAGGGTGGCGTTGAACTCGATGGCGCTGGCAATGCGCCACTCGGGCACCATCTTTTTCACGTACTTCACGACGGCGTTGGTGATGATTTCCTTCAGCAGCGGCAGCAGGTCGCCGACCTCGGTGGTGATGACGGTGAGCTTGAGTGACGGGTTCTTCTCCAGCACCTCTTGCAGCGTGTGGGCAAAGTTCTCCAGCACCACGATCACTTCGGCGCCTGAGTCACTGAGCTGGTGCGCCAGCTCGCGCGGGGTGTACTGCGGGTTGACGTTGACCACCGTGTAGCCGGCGCGCATGGCGCCGAACAAGGCCACCGGGTATTGCAACAGGTTGGGCAACATGATGGCCACACGCGCGCCGCGGGGGAGCTTGAGCGACTTTTGCAGGTAAGCGCCGAAATGGCGACTCGCCTCATCAAGCTGCTGGTAGCTGAGGTGGCCGCCCATGTTGCTGTAGGCCGTCAGGGGCCCGAAGCGGCGCACGCTGGTCTCCAGCACGTGCTTGAGCGAGCTGAATTCGCCCAGATTCGCTTCGGCGGGGATGCCCTGGGGGTATTGCTTGAGCCAGACTTTTTCCATGGTGTCTCCAAACGTTGATTCGCGGCTCTTCGGGATTGTTTCCTGAGCACACTCGGGCTCCATCGGACACCTATGACGCCAACATGTCATTGACATGCGTCAACCCAGCGAGCGAGCACTGCACGTCAGCGCGACACGCGTGCGCGGCCGCGCTGGGGTCTTGGTTTGGCGGGCCCGGCGATACCATCACGAACTCCGCTGCATTGACTTGCCAACAGGCTCTTAAAGGACAACGTGAATGGAATCTCCTCTGAGATGCAAAGCTCGGCTCCTGCTGCTCGGGATGGTGGCCCTATGTGGTTGGGCGACCCCTGCCTTGGCCGAACCGCCGCCCATCGAAAGCTACACGCGCCAGCCAGCGATCGCAGACGTGGCGATCTCCCCGTCTGGAAAGCGCCTGGCCGTGATCACCTTCGGCAACAACGGAATGAAGCGCCTTGGGGTGATGAATCTCGATCCGGTGGGTGACGCGCGCATCGTCGGTAGCTTCGGTGATGCCGATGTCACCGATGTCCAGTGGGTGAGCGATGACCGCCTGGTGTTTTCCGCGTTCCAGCGCGGGGCTGAAATTCGCGCGGGCGGGGCAGGTGTCTTTGCCGTCAACCACGATGGCAGTGACGAACGGCAGCTCATTTCATGGCGCTATGCGACCGGAGACATCACCGGAACAGCCATCGCCTCCAGGGTCTTGCCCTACGGCTGGTATTTGCACTCCGTGGCGGGAGACGGTAGCAACGATGTGTTCGTATACCGACGCGTGAAGGATGCCATCGGAGACTTGAAGCACATCCAGTTGGCACGCTTGGACACGCGCACGCGTGAACTGCGCAACCTGAGTTTGGGTATGCCCGACTACACGCATGCGGTTTACCTCGACACCGCGCGCGAGCCGCGCATGGCCGCCGCGGAGCACGCGGGTCGCACCAAGCTGTATTGGCGTGTTCCGGGAGGTGATGTCTGGAAGCAGATCGGCGACTTCGATTCTTTGAATCAGAGTGAGGGCTTCCGGCCTTGGCACATCGAGGCCAATGGGCAGGTGCTCGTCACGACCTCATTGCGTGACACCCAGGCCTTGTACCGATACGACCCGGTGGGAGGGAAGCTCGATGCTGAGCCTCTGATCCAAGTCAACGGGTTCGATCTGGACGCCAGCCCCGAAGTCGACGGTCGGACCCGACGCTTGATGGGCTTTCATTTTGTTGCTGATCGTCCCATGAGCTACTGGTTCGACGAAGGTTTGGTGCGAGTGCAAAAGGGCATCGATGCCGCCTTGCCAGCCGGCCGTTTCAACCGCATTCACTGTGGTGAATGTGAGTCGACCCGGTTCTTCGTCATCCATTCGAGATCAGACCGGCAGCCGGGCGAGTTCTACCTGTTCGACCGCAAGAGCTCGGCGATTCAACTCATCGGTGCGGCGCGTCCCTGGATCGATGAATCGAAGCAGGCGCGTCGTACCTTCCACCGCTATGCGGCGCGTGACGGCCTGACCGTGCCGCTGTTTGTCACCCACCCGGCCGGTGTGGCACTCGACAAGCGCCTGCCGACGGTGGTGCTGGTTCACGGCGGGCCCTTCGGTCGCGGGACCGACCTGGTCTGGACGCCTGAAGCTCAGTTCTTGGCCTCACGAGGGTACAGGGTGCTGGAGCCGGAGTTCCGCGGGGGCACCGGGTTCGGAACTCGGCACTTCAAGGCCGGGTGGAAGGAGTGGGGTCGAGCGATGCAGCACGACTTGAGCGACGCGGTGCAATGGGCCGCAAAGCAGGGTTGGGTGGACCCGGCCCGGGTCTGTGTCATGGGAGGCAGTTACGGCGGATACGCCGCCTTGATGAGCCCCATCGCCCAGCCGGGCGTCTATCAATGCGCCGCCAGTTTTGCGGGCGTCACCGACCCGATGTTGATGTACTCGGTGACCTGGAGCGATCTGTCACAGGCTGCACTCACCTACGGTTTGCCGGTGTTGATGGGCCATCCCGAGCGGGACGCCGATCTCTTGGCGGCAGCGTCCCCGCTGCTGCGAGTGGCCGAACTCAAGGTTCCGGTTCTGCTCGCGCATGGTGGTGTTGACCGCCGGGTTCCGATCGTTCACGCGCGCAAGTTTGCCGACGCTGCCAAAAAGGCGGGCGTCAAGTTGGAGCAGGTCGAGTACCTCGAAGAAGGTCACGGCTTCTTCGATCCCGCCAACCACACCAACTATTACGAGCGCCTGGAGCGATTTCTACAGTCTTCAATCGGCGCTCCCGAGTGAGAGGTGTTCACTTGGCGCCCGGGCAGGATTGAGCCGGGGCTACCAGTCTTCCTTCACCGCCAACGCCACCTGCCGCGTCGCCGCGCCGCGCGCGGCAAGCCAGGCGGTGAGGGTGCCTGCCAGGACCACGGCGACACAAAGTGCGACCAGGCGGCCCCAGGGCAGCACCAGCTCCATCGTCCAGTGGAAGCTCTGCGGGTTGACCACGTGCACCAGCACCACGCTCACCGCCAGGCCGAGCAGCAGGCCGAGCAGTGCGCCGGTGGCGGTCCACACCGCGCCCTCGGCCGCCACCACGGCGAGCACCTGACGGCGGGTGAGGCCCAGGTGGGCGAGCAGGCCGAATTCCTTGCGCCGCGCCAGCACCTGCGCCGAGAAGCTGGCGGCAATGCCAAACAGGCCGATGGCAATCGCCACCGCCTGCAGCCAGTAGGTCACGGCGAAACTGCGGTCGAAGATGCGCAGTGACAGGGCGCGCAGCTGGCCGGCGGTGGCAAATTCGACCGAACCGTTGTCCAGGCCCAACTCCCTGATGAGCTCTCTGAGGGCCTGCTGCACCGTGGCAACGTCGGCACCGGTTCGCAGCCATAGCGACATGTCGTTGACCTGGGTGTCGCCGGTCAGGCGCTGGTAGTCGGCTGCGGCCAGCGTGACGGCGCCGTGCTGGCGCGCGTAGTCACGCCACACGCCGCGCACGAACACCGGGGTGCTCTGGCCATCGGGCAGCGGCAACACAAACCGCGTGCCGGGCCGCGCGCCGTACAGGCTGACCATGGCCTCGCTGACGTAGACGGCGGTCTCGCCGGGGGGCAGGTCGAGCAGTGTGCCGATCAGCGGCAGCTCCTGGGCAGGCTCGGCCAGCGGTCGCGCCAGCAGGGTAACGGCCGGGCGCGTGGTGGCCATCTGCACGCTGGCCACACGCTGTGTGCTGCTGCGCTGCACGCCGGGCAAGGCGGCGGCACGCGCTTGCAGGGTTGTAGGCAGCGTCAGCAGCTCACCCGCGCGGCTGCTGGTGGCGGCGCGCATGTAGAGGTCGGCCGGCAACACGCTGTCGAGCCACTGTGTCATCGACTCGCGAAAACTCGACACCATCACCGTGAGCGCCACCGCCAGGCTCAGGCTCGCCACCACGCCGGCCACGGCGATGGTGGCGGTGTGGCGCTGGTGGCGCGCGCGCTCCACCGCCAGCAGGGCCAGGGCATGCTGCGGTGGCCGAAGGGCGCGCAGCAAGAGGCCCACACCCGCGGGCACGCAGGCGATGCCACCAAACAGCAGGCAGGCCACCGACA
>NZ_JANOCG010000672.1:0-18268 GCF_031412075.1 Rhizobacter sp. | reverse complement strand
CCCAGGCTTCGGTCTTGGCTTCGCCTTCGTGGGTCAGAAGCGCCGCACCCAGGGAGAGGTTGTACGGGTGTGAACCCGAGCGCACACACAGCTGGCCCTTCAGGCGCGGGTTGGCCAGGTCTTCATACGACTGCACCCACTCGGCCTTGATGGCCTGGGCGTTGTAGACGATCACCCGCGCCCGGGTGGAAAACGCCAGCCAGTTCGGCGTGCGCAGATGGGCGGGCACGCGCGCTTCGAGCGCCTTCGATTGCGCCGGCTGGAAGATGCCGGCCTTGTCGGCAATCTCCAGGCGTGACGCGTCGACGGTGATGAACACATCGGCCGGGCTGCTGGCGCCTTCGTTCTTGATGCGCTCGAGCAGCTCGTCTTCCTTGCCCTCGATGCGGTTGATCTTGATGCCAGTCTCTTTGGTGAAGTTGGCGTACAGCGCTTCGTCGGTCTGGTAATGGCGGGCGGTGTAGAGGTTGAGCACCTGGGCCTGCGCGCCGAAGCCAACGCCGGCGAGCGCCGCCACAAGGGTGAGAGCAAAAGTTTTCATGTCGACCTGTTGGATAGGAAACCGCCAACCAGCGGCACGCTATCGTAACAGGAACGATTCGCATTACCAATCGCAGGTCAATTCAGCGCCGTGGCGGCGCGCGTAGGCGCTCAGGTGCAGGTCACGACGACGGCGGTCGGGGTGCCCGTGACGATGGTGCCGCTGCCTCCCTGGATGGTGCAGGTCTGGCCGGCCGGATTGCCGTTGGGGGCCAAAGTCACGTTGTAGGCCGTGGTGGCGGGCAGGATGCCGTCGAACGCGAACGCGCCGTTGACCGACACGGCCAGCACCTCGCCGGCATTGCTGAGCCTCACCGTACCGCCCGCAAGCAGGCCGGACACCGTGCCCGTCAGTGACGCAGTGACCACACAGGTGACGGCGACGTTGGTCACGTTGGTGCCGTCCGCGTCCATGGTGCCGCTGCCATTGGCCACCACCGTGCAGTCGGCACCCACCGGCTCGGTCAGCACGGTCACTGCGTAGGTCTTTTCGCCCTCCACCGCTTTGGAGAACGTGAAGCGGCCGTTCGCGCTGACCGTCAGGTTGTCGGTGCCGTTGTTCTGCAAGACCACGTTGGCGCCGGTCGGCAGGCCACTGACGGTGCCACCGACAGTGCCTTCACCCACCCAGCAAGCCACCAGCAACAGGGGCAAGACCAAGGTGGCGACAAAAAAAGTGACGGGATGGCGACGCATGTTCATTCCTCTTGGGGCGTTGGCAACAGGCCGTATTAGAACGCCAAGCGCGACGGCAGATGTCACACTGGCGCCTGCTCCCGTTTTCATCACCCCACCATGCTCACCATCAACAAGCTCATCTCCCACGGCCACGGCCTCGCGCCAGCCCTGCTCAAGCGCGCATCCACGGTGGTGCTCGACTGGGACACGCGCCAGAAAAGCCGCTTCGACACCGAAGACTCGCAAGGCCGCACGCTGGGCATCTTCTTGCCGCGAGGCACTGCGGTGCGCGGTGGTGACGTGCTGGTGGCCGAAGACGGCTCGCTGGTGAAGGTGATTGCCACGCCGCAGCCGGTGCTGGTGGTGCGCACCTGCCCCGAGCACGGCTCACCGCTCAACCTGCTGCGCGCCGCCTACCACCTGGGCAACCGCCACGTGCAGCTCGAAGTGCAACCCGAGCACCTGCACCTGGAGCCCGACCACGTGCTGGCCGACATGCTGCGCCAGATGCACCTGATCGTCACCGAAGAGCTGGCACCGTTCGAGCCGGAAGGCGGCGCGTACTCGGCGGGTGGGCAGGGGCACGCTCACCATGAGCATGGCCACGATCACGATCACGCTCACCCGCACGAGCCTGCGCCCAAGAAGGCCCACGACCATGATCAAGGGCACGGCCACGTCCATGGTCCCGGCTGCAATCACGACCACTGATGCGTTCCCGCCCTGCATCCCGGCCCAGTGAAGCCCTCTCGGCCAGCTCGCTGCTGCAGCTGATGTGGCTCGCCTCACCCGCATTGCCGGTGGGGGGCTTCAGCTACTCCGAAGGCCTGGAGGCTGCCGTCGAAGCGGGGCTGGTCACGAACGAAGCGCAGACGGCCGCCTGGCTGCTCGACCAGTTGCACCTGGGCCTGGCACGTGGCGAGCTCGCGGTGGCGAGCAAGGCGTTCAAGGCCTGGCAACGCAAGGACTTCACCCACATCGCCGAGCTGAACGCCTGGGTCACCACCACGCGTGAAACGAGCGAGATGCGGCTGCAGACCGAGCAGATGGGCCGCTCACTGGTGGAGTGGCTGAAGAACCGCGGCCTGCCAGACGACAAAGCCATCGATGAGCGTGTGGCTCAGCTCGGCAGCTTGAAACCTGCCCCCACCTGGCCGGTGGCCTTTGCCCTCGCCGCCGCCCAGACCGGCGCGCCCTGGCGCGAAAGCATGCTCAGCCTCGCCTTCAGCTGGGCCGAAAACATGATGCAAGCCGCGCTCAAGGCCGTGCCCCTGGGCCAGAGCGCGGGGCAGCGTGTGCTGTCGCAGCTGAGCGCCGCCGTCCCCGGTGCGGTAGACCACGCGATGCGGCTGATGGACAGTGAGCGCCAGGCTTTCACCCCCATGCTCGCCGTCCTCTCGGCGCAACACGAAACCCAATACTCCAGGCTCTTCAGATCATGACCACTGCCTTGCACACCATCCCTGGCCGCACCAAAAAACTGCCCCCCCTGCGCGTGGGTGTCGGTGGCCCCGTCGGCTCGGGCAAGACCACCCTGGTCGAGATGCTCTGCAAGAGCATGCGCCAGCAGTACGACCTGGTGGTCGTCACCAACGACATCTACACCAAGGAAGACCAGCGCCTGCTGACCGTGGCCGGCGCACTCGATGCCGATCGCATCATGGGCGTGGAAACCGGCGGCTGCCCACACACCGCCATCCGCGAAGACGCGTCGATCAACCTCGAAGCCGTCGACCGCATGCTGGAGAAATTTCCCAACGCCGACATCGTGTTCATCGAGTCGGGCGGCGACAACCTGGCCGCGACCTTCAGCCCCGAGCTGAGCGATCTGACGATCTACGTGATCGACGTGGCCGCGGGCGAGAAGATCCCGCGCAAAGGCGGCCCCGGCATCACCAAGAGCGACCTGTTCGTCATCAACAAGACCGACCTCGCACCCTACGTGGGCGCCAACCTCGACGTGATGGAAGCCGACACCCAACGCATGCGCGGTGCCAAGCCCTTCGTGATGAGCAACCTCAAAACACTCACGGGCCTGGCCGAGGTGGTGGCCTTCATCGAGGCCAAGGGCATGCTCAAGGCGGCCTGAGGCCGGGCCCGCCCGGTCACTGTTTCGCTTCGATCGCCGCCTTCAACCCAGCCGCAAATTCGGCCCCGTGTTTCACCTGCGCGGTCGACGCCTTCAGCGTGTTGCCGATCGGCTCGGCCCGCCCGCCCAGGCACGAAGCCAGGAAGTTTTCGGTCACCGCGTTGAAGGCGATGTTGTTGACCGGCCGCGCAAAACCGTGGCCCTCATCGGGGAACAGCACATAGGTCACCGGGATGTTCTTCGCCGCCATCGCGGCCACGATCTGGTCGGACTCGGCCACGTTGACACGCGGGTCGTTGGCGCCCTGGCCGATCAGCAGCGGGCGCACGATCCTGTCGGCGGAGTTCAGGGGTGAACGCTCCTTCAGCAAGGCCTTGCCGGCTTCGGTGGTCGGGTCGCCCAGGCGCCGGTAGAACTGTTGCTTGAAGGATTCCCAATAGGGCGGCACGGTGGACAACAAGGTGAAGAGGTTCGACGGCCCGACGATGTCGACGCCGCAGGCAAACGCCGTCGGCGTGAACGCGAGGCCGGCCAGCGTGGCGTAGCCGCCGTAAGAGCCGCCCATGATGGCCACCTTGTCTCGCGTGGTCACGCCATTCTTCACCGCCCAGTCCACCGCATCGAGCAGGTCGTCGTGCATCTGGCGGCCCCATTGCAGGTCGCCCGCCGAGATGAACTTCTTGCCGAAGCCCGTGGAGCCGCGGAAGTTGACCGACAGCACCGCATAACCGCGGTTGGCCAGCCACTGGTGGTAGCTGTGGTACCCGAAGGTGTCGCGCGCCCACGGCCCGCCGTGCACGAACAAGACCATGGGCACCGGGCGCATTGCCTTGCCGGTGCCCTGCGGATCGGCGGCTTGGGGCAGTGAGAGGTACGACACCAGGGTGAGTCCGTCGCGCGAGCCGATCTCATGCGGGTGCATCGGCACCAGCGGCGCGCCTTCGAGCTCGGGCCGGGCCACGAAAAGCTGTGTCAGGCGCTTGGAGCCACGCTCGTAGAGCCAGGTCGAGATGGGCGCGGTGACGCGGTCGACGGCCAGCAGCCACTTGTCGTCGGCATCGGTGCGCGAGGTGATCTCGAATTCGCCCCGTGTGGCGGTCTTCAGGTACTGCAGGTCGGCCGCCATCGCCGGGTCGGCCAGCGGCACGTACTCGCTGGTCAGGTAGTCGAGCTGGTAGGCCTGTGCCCGGCCCGTCGCGGGGTCGTAGAGCGCGTTGCCAATGTCAGCGCGCGGGTCGTGGGCGATGACGCGGCTCTGGCCCGTGGCCACGTCTTGTGCAGTGAGTGCGGCGGTATCGCGCCCGCGCGAGTCGGTCCAGTAGAGGGTCTTGCCATCGACGGTGAAGCCCTGCGGCCGGGTGGTCAGCGTGTCTTCCATGTCGACGCCGGTGAGCGGCACAGCCTCGATCAGGCCGTCGCGAATGCGGTGGTAGTTCACACCCCCATCGTTGCGCGCCTTTTCGGCCAGCTGCAGTTTCAGGTCGTCGTCACTCACGAAGGCGCTGTAGCCCTCGTTGCGCTGCACCAGGGTGAGCTGGGCACTCTGCAGGTTCAGGCTGTAGACGTCGTGCCAGCGTGGGTCGCGGTTGTTGACGCCAATCAGGATGCGGTCTTTCACCTTGCGGCTGATGTTGAGCACCTCCACCCGCGTCTTCTCGAACGGCGTGAAGTTGCGCTGCTCACCGCTGGCCACGTCGACGCCGTAGAGCAGGAAGTTTTCGTCGCCGCCCTTGTCGTTGACGAACAGCAGCATTCGCGAGTCAGGCGACCAGAAGCTGCTGCGGATGGGGCGCAGCTTCTCGGCCGTCAGCGGCCTGGCCTGGGCCGGGTTGTCCACCGGCGCGACCCACACGTTGAGCACACCGTCGCGTGGCGCGATCCACGACAACCAGCGCCCGTCGGGGCTGATGCGCCCGTTGATCTTGGTCGGGTTGCCGAAGAACTTGGCGCGCTCGATCAAGGGCGGTGGCGGCTCGGCCGGTGGTGTGACGGCACAAGCCGCCAAGCCCGCGAGCACCAGCATCGACATCAGGAATCGGACCATGGTCACCTCGTGAGTGGCATGCGGCTCACGCCGCGGGGCTTGCCGTTGTACCGCAAGCGGGTGTCAAGCTTGGGGCTGCGGGGTCGCGCCGTTGAAGGGCCGCGTCTCCAGCGGCACCAGGATCCACAGCAGCAGGTAGAGGAAGAGCCCGGTGCCACCACACAGCACCAGCGAAGCAAACACCAGGCGCCAGATCCACGCGGCCACGCCAGTGACCTTGGCGATGCCACCGCACACACCGCCGAGCCAGCGGTCATCGGCGCTGCGGCGCAAGGCGTTGACGGCCGCCATGGCCGGCGCTTCGGATCGTGTGGAGGCCAGCACACGTGCCTTGGCCTGCGCAAATTCGGTGTCGGACAGCACCCCGCGCTGATGCAGGTCGGCCAGCTTGTTCAGTTCGTCGCTCATGCTCATGTCACGTCTCCCGAGAGTTGAAGGCCTCAGGTTAACGATTGCGCGGCACAACGCCAGCGGCTTGCGACAGGCTGCAGGTGGGTGCGACAAGACGGCGCGACCGGCGCTGAAGCGCACTGCCGACCTGGGCTACTTGCGCCGGCCGAAGAGCCCGCGCCAGCCCGCCGGCTCGTCTCGCGCAGCGGGGTGGCTGCGCGTGACCATCAGGCTGCCGGTCAGGTACAGCGCATTCAGCAGGCGCGCCGCGCGCTGCGGGCTCATGCCGGGCCAGGCGGCAATGTCTCGCAACGAAGCCGAATCCTGGCGCAGGCGGATCGCGGCGGGTTGCAGCGCGCCCAGCGCACTGGGCAGGTCTTCGATGCGGCCCGACAGCCGATACGCCGCCTTGCCGCCGATCTCGCCCAAGACGTTGTCACGCGGGCCATTGAGTGCCACCGCCCACAGCAGTGCCGGGAGCGGGCGGTACTTGTCGCTGGCCGCCACCCGCTCGTGCCGGGGGTGGCCGGGTGGCATGACGCCGGGAGGCTCGGCACTGATCAGCTTCAGCCGGGCCAGCGAGGTTTCGGCCGCGATGTCGGACACGTCGACCGGCGAGTGGTAGATCTGCTGCGTGGGAAACAAGGTGACCGGCCAGACGTATGGCCCATGCGCGAGGTAGAGCAATGCGGCCTCGCGGTTGCGAAGGCAGGCGGCGATGACCTCGAGCACGTCGTTGGCGGCCGGGTTGGCCTCCAGGCGCTGCAGGTCGGCCATCAGGGTGGTCGGAAGCAGCGTGGGGCGGTCGAAGCCCACCCCGGGCGAGGCTTCACCCGCTGCGCGTGCGCGCTCGAAGGCGCTGATGCGCCAGAGGGTGGAGTCGAAGTCCCGCATGGCCGGATGCTAGCCAGATTCGTGACTTATTACCGGCAATCGATCGGGTTTGACGCAATTGATGCAACTGAAACATCTCGGCGGCGCCCGGCCGCCCGAAGCCACCGAGCCGCCTCTTCGGCTGGCAGCGAACGAAGTGGGCGTGGGGGCTACATTTCAACGCGGTGGCTTCGACAGCGCCGCCAAGCGCGACTGCAGGGCAACAGCGGCCTCCCGCAGGCAGCCGACGAAGGCGTCGCGCAACGGGCTCGCCGGCCGCAGCTGCGGCAGCACCAGCGTCACTGCGAACGGGATCGACACCGACAGCGGCCGGATCTGCAGCCCGGTGCCCGCCAGCTCGAGCGCCGTCAGTGGGTTGACGATGCCCAGGCCCAGGCCCTGGCGCACCAGCGCGCACACCGAAGCAGCGCTGGCCGTCTCCAGCACCAGCTGGCGACGAACGCCTTGCGCTTCAAACAAGGCATCGACCAGTTGGCGATAGGGGTCGGTGGGCGCAAAGCTCACGAAGGGCAGGCCCGTGAAATCCTTGGGGCGCAGCACCCGGCGGGCGAGCAGCGGGTGGCCGTCGGGCAGCACACACACTTCGTCGGCCTCCAGCAGCAGACTGAGCGAGGTGGCCGCAGGCGCATGGATGCGCTCACACAAGCCGAGGTCGAAACGCTGCTCGGTCAGCCACTCCTCCAGCAGCGGCGACTCTTGCGGCGTGATCGACACCCCGACGCGCGGGTACGCCGCCATGAACAACTGCGTGGCCTGTGGCAGCAGCCCATGGGCCAGCGCCGGCAGGCAGGCGATGGCCAGTCGCCCCTGCGTGAATTCCCGCAGCGACCTGGCCGCCGCGGCGATGCGCTCCAGCCCCAGGTAGGAGCGCTGCACCTCTTCGAGCAGCGCCAGGGCCTGCGCGGTAGGCCGCAGGCGGCCGCGCACCCGGTCGAACAGGTTCATCTGCAGCACCTGCTCCAGGCGCGCCAGCTCGCGGCTCACGGTGGGCTGCGAGGTGTGCAGCGCGAGCGCGGCCTGGGTCACGTTGCCGGTGTTCATCACGGCGCGAAAAACCTCGACCTGGCGGTGGGTGAGCTTCATGGGCAAAGCATATCAATACTGAATGAATAGACGACAAATCAATACTTTTCAGAATGCCGAGATTCACGCACGATTCAACCCATGAACCCTTTCGCCCCCACCACCTTGCGCCAGATTGCGCACACCCACGGCACCCCCGTCTGGGCCTATGACGCCGCGACCATCCGCGCACGCATTGCCGCGCTGCGCGCGTTCGACACCATCCGCTATGCACAAAAGGCCAACTCCAACACCCACCTGCTGCGCTTGATGCGGCAAGAGGGCGTGCGGGTGGACGCGGTGTCACTGGGCGAGATCGAGCGTGCCCTCGCAGCGGGCTACACGGCCGGTGGCGATCAGATCGTCTTCACCGCCGACCTGTTCGACCACGCCACGCTGGCCAAGGTGGTGGCCACGCAGATCCCGGTCAATGCCGGTTCCATCGACATGCTCCACCAGCTGGGCGCCCTCTCACCCGGCCACCGGGTGTGGCTGCGCATCAACCCTGGCTTTGGTCACGGCCACAGCAACAAAACCAACACCGGCGGCGAGCACAGCAAACACGGCATCTGGCACAGCGACCTGCCCGCCGCGCTGGCGGCCATTCGCCAACATGGGCTCAAGCTCGTGGGCTTGCACATGCACATCGGCTCGGGTGTCGACTACTCGCACTTGAAGGAGGTCTGCACCGCCATGGTCGACCTGGTGGGCCGCGTTGACATGCCCATCGAAGCCATCTCGGCCGGCGGTGGCCTGTCGATCCCCTATCGCACCGGCGAGCCGACCATCGACACCGCGCACTATCTCAGCCTGTGGGACGCCGCACGCCAGCAGATCGAGAAGCAGCGCGGCTGCAAGATCCATCTGGAGATCGAGCCCGGCCGCTACCTGGTGGCCGAGGCCGGCGTGCTGGTGGCCGAAGTGCGCGCCACCAAGCAGATGGGCCAAAACCACTTCGTGCTGGTTGACGCCGGGTTCAGCGAGCTGATGCGCCCGTCGATGTATGGCAGCTACCACAAGATCGAGCTGCTGCCGTGCGACGACGCACCGCGCCCGCTGCAGGCCAGCGTGGTGGCCGGGCCGTTGTGTGAATCGGGCGATGTGTTCACACAAGGCGAAGGCGGCGTGGTGCTCACGCGCGAGCTGCCGCAGGCGCGCGTGGGCGACCTGCTGGTGTTCCACGATGCAGGCGCCTACGGGGCCTCAATGTCATCCAACTACAACTCCCGGCCGCACATCGCCGAGGTGCTGGTCGATGGGGGCGATGTGCGCGTGATCCGCCGTCGCCAGACCGTGGACGAACTGCTGGCGTTGGAGCGCTTGTAGCCGGGGGTGCCCGTCACGGGCGCGTCATTGCGGGTGGCAACACTGGGTGGTTTTGACACACACACCCAGAAGGAACCCACATGACCCCCAGCGCGCACCCGAATCGCCGCGATTTCATCCGCACCGTGGCCGCCGGCACGATCGCCGTCGGCTCGGCCACCGTGCTGTCGGGCTGCGAAGGCGGCCTGTTCGACTTCTTGCACGGCGTGGCCAGCGGCGACCCGCTGCAAGACCGCGTGATGCTGTGGACCCGCGTCACCCCCGACGCCGCCATGCTCGACGCCATCGCCAAGCTGGAGCGTGAAGCCTCGTCCAGCGCCGAAGCGCACAAGCAGTTGGTGCAGGTGAAGCGTGTACCGCTGGTGTGGGAAGTGGCGCGTGACCGCAACTTCCGCCAGATCGTCGCGCGCGGCGCGGCGCAGGCACTGGCCGAACGCGACTACACGCTGAAGATCGACGCCGACGGCCTGCGCGCCGGCACCACCTACTGGTTCCGCTTCCGCTGCATGGGCGTGGCCTCGCCGACGGGTCGCACGCGCACCTTGCCGCGCGGCAGCGTCGAGCAAGTGAAGCTCGCGGTGTTCTCCTGCTCCAACTACCCCGCCGGCTACTTCAACGTGTACGGCGCGGCCGCCAAACTCGAAGGCGTGGACGCCGCCCTGCACCTGGGCGACTACATCTATGAATACGCCAAAGACGGCTACGCCTCGGCACTCGCTGAACAGCTGGGCCGCGTGAGCGAACCCGCCGGCGAGCTGCTGACCCTGGCCGACTACCGCCAGCGCTACGCGCAATACCGCGAAGACGCCGACCTGCAGGCCGTGCACGCCGCCCTGCCCTTCATCGCCGTGTGGGACGACCACGAAATCGCCAACGACGCCTGGCGCGACGGCGCCGAAAACCACAACCCGGCCACCGAAGGCGTGTGGGCCACGCGCCGTGCCGCCGCGCTGCAGGCCTACCACGAGTGGATGCCCACCCGCCTGCCCGATGCCAAGCGGCCCGAGCGCATCTTCCGCAGCTTCGACTTTGGCGACCTGGTATCGCTGCACATGCTCGACACCCGCATCATCGGCCGCGACCGCCAGCTCGAGCTGACCGACTACGTGGGCGCCACCGGCTTCGACGGCGCCCGCTTCGCCACCGACCTGGCCGACCCGACCCGCCAGCTCTTGGGCGGCGAACAAAGCGCCTGGCTCGGCAACCAGATGGCCCGCTCGACGGCCCTGTGGCAGGTGCTCGGCCAACAGGTGCTGATGGGCCGCATGAACGTGCCCGCGCCGTTGTTGCTGGGACAGATCACCGTCTCGGGTTACGCCGCGCTGGCCGCCAAGGCTCAGGCCAACCCGGCAGCGCTCACGCCGCAGGAGATCGCGATCCTTCAGGCGCCGTCGATCCCCTACAACCTCGACGCGTGGGACGGCTACGCTGTGGCCCGCGAAACCTTGCTCGGCACTGCACGCGCCCTCGACAAGAACCTCGTGGTGCTCGCAGGCGACACGCACAACGCCTGGGCCAGCGACCTGGCCGACCTGCAAGGCAACCCGGTGGGCGTGGAGTTCGCCACGCCGTCGGTGAGCTCGCCAGGCTTCGAGGGCATCTTCCCGAACGAGAACCCGCAGGTTCTGGCCGGCGCACTGCAGCAGCTCATCGGGCCGTTGGTCTACACCGACACGAGCCGGCGCGGCTTCATGCTGATCACCGCCACGCGCAACGACCTGCAAGCGCAATGGACCTATGTGGACACCGTGACCAGCCACAGCTACCAGACCGCACAAGGCCCGACGCTGCACACCCTGCCGGGCACCAGCGGCCGCCGCATCGTCGCCGCGGTGTAAGCAAATACTGCAGGAGCGTACGGCGACAATGCACCGGTCAACGCCACTTTGCTGGGTGGCGTTGACCTTCCATCCGCCACTCCCGGAGCCGCACGATGCGCACGCTGATCGCCCTCATGTTGTTCGCCCTGCTTGCCGGATGTGGGGGCAAGTCTGATGACCCGCCGACGGGCCCGCAGTGCTCGGGCTTCAGCTCAGGCACCGTGCCCACGCTGGGCACGAACCAGTTGCTATTCGACTCCGATCGGGCAAACAGCCGGCACGAGATCTATGTGATGCGCACCGATGGCAGCTGCGTCACTCGGCTGACCACCAACGCAGCGTACGAAAACTGGTGGCCACGCGCGTCGCCCGACCGCACCAAGATCTTGTTCTACCGCTCGCCGGCGGGCGACCCCGAAAACTATTTCAACGCGAGCCTCTGGGTGATGAACGCCGATGGCACAGGCCAAACGCAGCTGCGCGCCGATGGCGAAGATGGCTGGCTGGCGCAAGGCCATGGCGAGTGGTCGCCCGATGGCACCAAGATCGCGATGTTTGGCACGGTGGGATCGGCGTTCGAAATCTTCGTCACCAATGCCAACGGCAAGAACCCGGTGCAATACACCAACCGTGGCGGTGTCAACACCGATGTGTCGTGGTCACCCAATGGCCAGCAGTTGCTGTTCAACGGCTGCGCATCGGCCGCCGTGTGCCAGCCTGCGAACTACGAGATCTACGCGATGCCCGCCACGCCGCTGGCTGCCGCCACGCAGATCACCAACGACAACCTGGCCGACTACGACGCCTACTACTCACCCGATGGCACCCGGATCGCCTGGTTGGTCAATGTGGACCCCAGCGCCAATCTCATCCCGGGAACGAGCACACGCTTGGGTCGCTGGGCGATCCGCATCGCCACCATCGGACAAGCGGCGAACTACCTGATCGATGACGGCAACATCAACAGCAAGCCCGCCTGGAGCCTGGACAGCCAGACCATCTTCTTCCACCGCATGGTGCCGGCCGATGGCTACCGCTTCCGCGTCTTCAGCATCCGTCCCAACGGCACCGGCCTGACCGAGCTCACGCCCGGCGCCACCGGCAACAGCGAGCACCCGTCGAACTGAGCTCGTTGATACCGTTTTGATGCCGGCACCCCTGAATTTGCCGACATCTTGATGCGCTGATTTCTACGATCGCTTCATCTCTCTGATGGAGCTTTCGATGGACATCGTGTATCTGGCGCTTGCCGCCGCGTTCTGGCTGCTGATGGTCGGCATGGCCGCCGGTTGCGGCAAGCTGGGAGGGCCCACGCAATGAGCGGGCTCTACATCCTCGGAGCCGTCGTCTCGGTCGGCTTGCTGGTCTACCTCGTGGCCGCCTTGTTGCGGCCGGAGGATTTTTCATGACCTCCCAAGCCTGGCTTTTGCTGGCGGCCTACAGCGCCGTGCTCCTGCTGCTGGCCATTCCCGTGGGCCGCTACATCGCCCATGTGATGGAGGGGCGCCTGCGCTTTGCCAACCGCGTCGAGGGGGGCCTTTACCGCCTGTGCGGCATCAAGTCCGATGCCGAGATGGGCTGGCTCCAGTACGCGCTCGCCATCCTGCTGTTCAACCTGCTGGGCGTGCTCGCGGTCTATGCGCTGCAGCGGTTGCAACTGGGGTTGCCGCTGAACCCGCAGGCCCTGGGCAACGTGTCACCCCACTCGTCGTTCAACACCGCCATCAGCTTCGCCACCAACACCAACTGGCAAGGCTACAGCGGCGAGCAGACCATGAGCTACCTGACCCAGATGCTGGGCCTGGCGGTGCAGAACTTCCTGTCGTCGGCCACCGGCATCGTGGTGGTGATCGCGCTGATTCGCGGCTTTGCGCGCCACTCGGCGCAGGGCATCGGCAACGCCTGGGTCGACCTCACACGCGTCACGCTGTGGATCCTGTTGCCGATCGCCTTTGTCGCCGCGCTGTTCTTCGTGCAGCAAGGCGTGATCCAGAATTTCGACGCCTACCAGGACGTTGCCACGCTGGAAGGCGCACGCCAGACCCTCGCCATGGGCCCGGTGGCCTCGCAAGAGGCCATCAAGATGCTCGGCACCAACGGCGGTGGTTTCTTCAACGCCAACTCGGCGCACCCGTTCGAGAACCCTACAGCGCTCTCCAACTTTGTGCAGATGCTGCTGATCTTCCTGATCCCGGCCGGCCTGTGCTTCACCTTCGGGCGCATGGTGCAAGACCAGCGCCAGGGCTGGACCATCTTTGTCGCGATGTTCGTGCTCTTCATCGCCGGTGCCTTCGCGGCCATGACGTTCGAGCAACAAGGCAACCCGCAGTTCGCCGCACTCGGCGTCGACCAGACCGTGAGCGCCACCCAACCGGGCGGCAACATGGAAGGCAAGGAAACGCGCTTCGGCATCGCCGCCTCAGGCCTCTTCGCCACCATCACCACCGCCGCGTCATGCGGCGCGGTGAACGCGATGCACGACTCGTTCACGCCGCTGGGTGGCATGGTGCCGCTGGTCAACATGCAGCTCGGCGAGGTGGTGTTCGGCGGCACCGGCACGGGCCTGTACGGCATGCTGGTGTTCGCCATCCTGGCAGTCTTCATCGCCGGCTTGATGATCGGCCGCACGCCCGAGTACCTGGGCAAGAAGATCGAGGCCCACGAGATGAAGATGAGCTCGATCGCCATCCTCGTGACGCCACTGCTGGTCTTGCTGGGCACGGCCATCGCGGTGATGAGCGAGGCGGGCCGCGCCGGCATTGCCAACCCGGGCGCACATGGTTTCTCGGAGATCCTCTACGCGCTGACTTCGGCCGCCAACAACAACGGCAGCGCCTTTGCCGGCCTGTCGGCCAACACACCCTTCTACAACACGCTGCTGGGCATCGCGATGTGGTTAGGCCGTTTCGGCGTGATCGTGCCGGTGCTGGCGATCGCCGGCTCGCTGGCGGCCAAGAAGCGCATTGCCGTCACCGGCGGAACCATGCCGACGCACGGCGCGCTGTTCGTGGCCCTGCTGGTGGGTGTGGTGCTGCTCATCGGCTTGCTCAACTACGTGCCGGCACTTGCCCTCGGCCCGATCGTTGAACACCTTGTTCTTTGGAAGTGAACATGACTCGCAAAACATTCACCCTCTTCGACCCGGCGCTGGTGAAGCCCGCTGTCGTTGAATCGTTCAAGAAACTCGACCCGCGCGTGCAGTGGCGCAACCCCGTGATGTTTGTCGTCTACGTCGGCAGCATCATCACCACGGTGCTCTGTGCACAGGCCGTCGGCGGCAAAGGTGAGGCTCCGGCGGGCTTCATCCTCGCCATCACGCTGTGGCTGTGGTTCACCGTGCTCTTCGCCAACTTCGCCGAGGCCATGGCTGAAGGCCGCAGCAAGGCGCAGGCCGCCTCGCTGCGCGGCCTGAAGAAGGAGACCTGGGCCAAGAAGATGGAGGAGCCGAAGTACGGTGCGAAATGGCACCCGATGGAGTCGCAAAACCTGCGCAAGGGCGACACCGTGCTGGTGCTGGCCGGCGACACCATGCCGGCCGACGGCGAGGTGATCGAAGGGGTGGCCTCGGTGGACGAGAGCGCCATCACCGGCGAATCGGCGCCTGTCATCCGCGAATCGGGCGGCGACTTCTCGGCCGTGACCGGCGGCACCCGCGTGCTGTCGGACTGGATCGTCGTGCGCGACACCGTCAACCCGGGCGAGACCTTCGTCGACCGCATGATCGCGATGGTCGAAAACGCCAAGCGGCAAAAGACGCCCAACGAGATCGCGCTGACGATCCTGCTGGTGGCGCTGACGATCGTGTTCCTGGTCGTCACGGTCACGCTGCTGCCCTTCTCGCTGTTCAGCGTGCAGGTGGCGGGTGCGGGCTCGCCGATCACCGTCACCGTGCTGATCGCGCTGTTGGTGTGCCTGATCCCGACCACCATCGCCGGCCTGCTCTCGGCCATCGGCGTGGCCGGCATGAGCCGCATGATGCAGGCCAACGTGATCGCTACTTCGGGCCGTGCGGTCGAGGCCGCGGGCGACGTCGACGTGCTGCTGCTCGACAAGACCGGCACCATCACCCTGGGCAATCGGCAAGCCTCGACCTTCCTGCCCGCACCCGGCGTGAGCGAGAGTGCGCTGGCCGATGCAGCGCAGCTGGCCTCGCTGGCCGACGAGACGCCCGAAGGCCGCAGCATCGTCGTGCTGGCCAAGCAGAAGTTCAAATTGCGCGAGCGCGACCTGCAGTCGCTGAACGGCCAGTTCGTTCACTTCTCGGCGCAGACGCGCATGAGCGGCGTCGACCTGCCGGGTTTGACAGGCGGCGTGCGCCAGGTGCGCAAGGGTGCCGCCGATTCGGTGCGCAAGCACATCGAGGCGCTCGGTGGCAGCTTCCCAGCCGCGTTGACCGCGACGGTCGACGACGTCTCGCGCCGCGGCAGCACGCCGCTGGTGGTGGCCGATGGCACCCAGGTGCTGGGCGTGATCGAGCTGAAAGACATCGTCAAGGGCGGCATCAAGGAGCGTTTTGCCGAGCTGCGCCGCATGGGCATCAAGACGGTGATGGTGACCGGCGACAACCGGCTCACGGCTGCTGCCATCGCGGCCGAAGCGGGTGTCGACGACTTCCTCGCCGAAGCCACGCCGGAGCAGAAGCTCGCGCTGATCCGCCAGTACCAGGCCGAAGGCAAGCTCGTGGCCATGACGGGCGACGGCACCAACGACGCGCCCGCGCTGGCCCAGGCCGACGTGGCCGTGGCCATGAACTCGGGCACGCAGGCGGCGAAAGAAGCCGGCAACATGGTCGACCTCGACAGCAACCCGACCAAGCTGATCGAGGTGGTGGAGACCGGCAAGCAGATGCTGATGACGCGCGGCTCGCTCACCACCTTCAGCATCGCCAACGACATTGCGAAGTATTTCGCCATCATCCCGGCGGCGTTTGTCACCACCTACCCGCAGCTCGGCGCACTCAACGTGATGCAGCTCGGCAGCCCGTCGTCGGCCATCCTGTCGGCGGTGATCTTCAACGCGCTGATCATCATCTTCCTGATCCCGCTGGCGCTCAAAGGCGTGAAGTACCGGCCCATCGGTGCGGCCACGCTGTTGCGCCGCAACCTGGCGGTGTATGGCCTGGGCGGTGTGCTCGTGCCCTTCATCGGCATCAAGCTGATCGACCTGGTGCTGGTCGCCAGCGGCCTCGTCTAACTGGAGAACTGCATGAAAACATTGATTCGCCCGGCCGTGAGCCTGTTCGTAGTGCTGACGCTCGTCACCGGCGTGGCCTACCCCCTGCTCGTGACCGGCGCGGCCAAGCTCGCCTTCCCCGCGCAGGCCGAGGGCAGCCTGGTCGTGAAAGACGGCCAATTGATCGGCTCCACGCTGATCGGCCAGAGCTTCAGCGACCCCAAGTACTTCTGGGGCCGCCCCTCGGCCACCGGGCCGAGCCCCTACAACGCCAGCGGCTCCAGCGGCTCCAACCTGGGGCCCTTGAACCCGGCCTTGGTGGATGCCGTGAAAGGCCGCATCGAAGCACTGAGGGCAGCCGACCCCAGCAACGCTTCCACGGTGCCTGTCGACCTCGTCACCACTTCGGCCAGCGGCCTCGACCCGCACGTCAGCGTGGCCGGTGCCCACTACCAGCTGGCCCGCGTGGCGCGTGTGCGCGGTGTCGCACCCGAGGCGGTGCGCGCGATGGTCGAGCGCCACACCGAAGGCCGCGTGCTGGGCATCCTGGGTGAGCAGCGCGTCAACGTGCTGGCACTCAACCTCGCGCTGGATCAGATGAGTGGCCGCTGAAATCAGCGCAAGAATGGGGCAAGCTAATTTTTCCGAGGCCCACCCATGCTGATCAACTGTGTTGCCTATCAAGAGGGCAAAAAACTCGCCGACATCGATGTCAACGACATCAGCGATTACGTCTGCCGCCCGGATTGTTTTGTCTGGGTGGCGCTGCGCGACGCCACCGACGACGAGCTGGTCACCATGCAGCACGAGTTCGGGCTGCACGACCTGGCGGTGGAAGACGCGCGCCACGGCCACCAGCGGCCCAAGGTCGAGGAGTACGACGACACCCTCTTCGTCGTGATGCACTCGGTGGAGTTGAACGCCGTCGACGACTTGCATGTCGGCGAGGTCAACGTCTTCGTCGGGCACAACTTCGTGCTCTCGGTGCGCAACCGCAGCCAGCACAGCCTGCTGGGGGTGCGCGAGCGCGCCGAGCGCGAGCCGCACCTGCTGCGCCACGGCGCGGGCTTTGTGCTCTATGCGTTGATGGACTCGGTGGTGGACCGCTACTTCCCCATCATCGACGCGATGGAGACCGAGCTCGAAGGCATCGAAGAGCAGATCTTCGAGCGCGGCGCGGCGCGGCCGAACATCGAGCACCTGTACAGCCTGAAGCGGCGCATCATGGTCGTCAAGCACGCGGTCACACCGCTGCTCGATTCGGCCGCCAAGCTGTGGAGCGGCCGCGTGCCGGCGGTGTGCGAAGGCAGCCGCGAGTACTTCCGCGATGTGTATGACCACCTGCTGCGCATCAACGCCACGCTCGACACCCTGCGCGACACCATCGGCACCGCCATCCAGGTCAACCTGGCGATGGTGACCATCGAAGAGTCCGAAACCACCAAGCGCCTGGCGGCCTGGGCCGGCATCTTTGCGGTGGCCACGGCGTTTGCGGGCATCTGGGGCATGAACTTCGAGCACATGCCCGAGCTGAAGATGCGCTACGCCTACCCCGCCGCGCTCGGGCTGATCGCCACGGCATGCGGTTTGATGTATTGGCGCCTGAGGCGCATGGGGTGGCTGTGACGGTGACGCGAGCGGGTCGAGCGCCGGGCCGCCCCAAGCCGGCCCGCATCCCCTTGGGCGATCGGGAAACGTACCCGTTTCACGAGGGGCTCCAATGACCCAGCGCCCCGACCCCGACCAACTGCTCGCGCGCCTGAAGGAAGAAGAAGCCCTGGCACAGCGCGGCAAGCTGAAGATCTTCTTCGGCGCCTCGGCCGGTGTGGGCAAGACCTACGCCATGCTGTCGGCGGCGCGCGCGTTGCAGGCGCAAGGGGCCGATGTGGTGATCGGCGTGATCGAAACCCACGGCCGCGCCGAGACCGAAGCCCTTGTGAGCGGCCTGGAGCGCCTGCCGCTCAAGGAAGTGAGCTACCGCGAGCGCAGCTTGCGTGAGTTCGACCTCGATGGCGCGCTGGCGCGCAAGCCGCAGCTGATCCTGGTCGACGAGCTGGCGCACTCCAACGTGGCCGGCTCGCGCCACCCCAAGCGTTGGCAAGACGTCGACGAGCTGCTCGGCGCCGGCATCGTCGAGACGCATGGCCGCCGCGAGACGCTGGCCTTGCTCGAAGGTGTGCCGGTGCTGCCCGCGGCGCAGATCGACTACCGTGGCAAGCGCCTGGCCGAGTTCGACCTCGACGGCGCGCTGGC
>NZ_JANOCG010000671.1:0-3741 GCF_031412075.1 Rhizobacter sp. | reverse complement strand
GGGCAAACCCAAGAAGGTTGCGCTGACAGCTTGTTCACACAAGCTGCTGCGCATCCTCAATGCCATGGCCCGCTCCGGTCAAGACTGGAATCCGCAGATACACGGCGTACCCGCTTGACTTCGAACACAGTTGCTTGGGGGGTGGAGGCGGAAAAGCAATCTCCGCCTGCGCGGAGATTGCCCGCCGGAACGCCTGCTGGCTTGCAAGCCAGCAGGCAGGAGCGCAGCGACTGGGGGGCTACTGCTTCACCGCTTCGATCTGGATCAGCAGCCGCGTGTCATCAGGAATGCCCGGCAGGCCATAGCTCACGTCCCACTGGCTGCGCTTGATGGTGGTTTCGAAGTCACCACCACACACCTCGCGCTTGAGCATCGGGTTCATGTAGCAGTTGAAGTTGGTCGCCGTCAGCGTGACGGGCTGGGTCTTGCCGCGCAGCGTCAGCGCGCCTGCCACGCTGCTCACCTTGTCGCCGTTGAAGCTGAACTTGTCGCCCACGAACCTGGCGGTCGGGAATTCGGCGGCGCTGAAAAAGTCCTTGCTCTTCAAGTGGCCGTCGAGTGGGCCCACGCCGGTGCTCACCGAGCCGGTGTCGATCGTGATCTCGACCTTGCCGGTCTTGGCCGCCTTGTCGAAGGTGACCGTGCCTTCTTTCTTGTCGAAACGGCCGCGCAGCGTGCTGGTGCCAAAGTGCTGTGCCTCGAAGTTCACGAAGGTGTGTGTCGGGTCGATGGCATAGGTGGCGGTTTGCGCCTGGGCGAAGCCGGCGGTGGCAAACAAGGCGGCGGCGATGAGGGTCTTGGTCATGGGTGTTTCCTGGTGGTGAAGCGATAGCGAATCGAAATGACAGGGATCAAGCAACGCCCGTGGAACCGGCTTTGCCGGGCCGCCAGGCGGCGCCCCTTGGGGGCAGGAGCGAAGCGAGTGGGCGGCTAAATCAAAGGGCGCTGACGCCAGTCAACGCCAGCTTGAACTTGACTTGCACCTCGTTGGCAACCATCGAGGTGTCTTTCCAGTCGCCGTCGCCGATCTTGAAATCGAGGCGCTTGATGGCGAAGGCACCGCTCGCGGTGGTGGCGCCACCGGCTTGTGTCACGGTCACCGGCACCACCACGTTCTGGCTGGCGCCCTTGATGGCGAGCTTGCCCGCCACCTCGAACTTGCCGGGCCCGGCGGCCTTCACGCTGGTTGACTGAAACGTGGCCTGCGGAAAAGCCTTGGTGTTGAACCAGTCGGGCTTGGCCACCTCGGCCTCGGTCTCGGTGGCGCCAAAGGTCACGCTGGCGAGGTCGACGGTGAAAGCGATTTTCGCGGTGTCGGGCTTCTTCGGGTCGAAGGCCATCTGGGCATCGAATTTCTTGAACTTGCCGTCGACCGGCACGCCCATTTGCTTGCTGGTGAAGGCGATCTCGCTTTGCGCCGGCACCAGCGTTTGCTGCGCAAACGCCGGCACCACGAAGGCAGACAGGGCGGCGAGTGCGGCCACGATGAGGGTGGTTTTCATGAAGGGTTCCTGGTGGGCCACATGCGCAACAGCAAGCCGTCGCGGTCGATGAACTGGTGTTTGAGGGCGGCGGCCACGTGCATCAGCACCAGCGCCGCCATCCCATAGGCAAGCCAGGCGTGCCAGGGTTTGATGGACTCGGCGAGTGCCTTGTCAGCCGGCACGAAGTCGGGCAGCGGCAACACGCCGAACCACACGATGGGAAACCCCGCCGCCGAGCTGTAGGCCCAGCCCACCAGCGGCACGGCAAAGAAGAGCACATACAGGCCGTAGTGCGTGCCGTGCGCGGCCAGGCGCTGCCACGCTGGCATGGGCGGGTCGGCGGGCGGCCGGTGTGTCAGGCGCCACAACAGGCGCAGCGCCGACAGCGTGAGGATCGTCACCCCGGCCCATTTGTGCCAGTTGTAGAGCTTGAGCCGGTGCGGCGAGAACGGCAGATCGGCCATGTACAGGCCCACGCTGAACGAGCCGATGATGGCCAGCCCCAGCACCCAATGCAAAAGCATCGCGATGCGGCTGTAGCGGGGTGGTGTGGTGTTCATGAGATTCGCACTCTACGTTTGGGGTTGGGCCGGCCGGTTCACGCGGCTTGTTGTGACTGTTCAAATTTTTGGACGACGTGACGGCCGCTCGATTGAACTGTGGCTTACGCAAAAGTAACAACGTGCAAACCCTGAAGGGACTTTCCCGAGGGTCGTGCGACTGCGTATGCCACGGCGAAAAGCCGCTCGTAGACTGCGAGCCCGCATGTTCGATCCGTCGAATCTCATTCAACTGGCTGAATCAACGCACACCGCCCCCACGCCCCACGCCCCATGCTTCAGGCCACCGCTGCGCTCCCCATTGCCAAACCGGCCCTGGTGCCGGCCGTGGCGCGGGCGTTTGCATTGCTCGACCTGCTCGAGAAAGAGCGTGAGGCCATGAGCCTGGCCAAACTCGCCACCAGCCTGGCCTTGCCCAAGAGCAGTGTGCACGGCTTGTGCAACACCCTCACCGCGCTCGGCTACCTGCGCCGCCAGGACGACGGTGGCTTTTTCATCGGCCCGCGCGTCATGGGCCTGGCCAATGCCTTTGCCGCGCAGACCTCGCCCGCGCAGGAGTTCGACCGTTTCTGGAGCGGCCTGGGCAGCGCGCCGCAAGAGACGGTGATCCTGTCGGTGCTCGACGGCGCCGACGTGGTCTACGTGGCAGTGCGCAACGGCATACGCCCGCTCGGCATGGCCTTCAGCGTGGGCATGCGCTTGCCCGCCTACCGCGCCGCCACCGGCCGGGCCATGCTGGCGTTTCACAGCGAAGCGCAGGTCAAGCACCTGTTTCCCACGCCGCGCCTGCCGGCTTTCATGAACCTGCCGTCCATGCGCCGCAGCGATCTGCTCCACGAGCTGGCCGCCACCCGCGAGCGCGGCTACAGCATCGACGACGAAGACGTGCGCCAGGGCGTGTATTGCATGGCTGCGCCGGTGTTCGACGCCGCCGGCGAAGTGGTGGCCGGTGTGGGCATCTGCCTGCAAAAGGCGGCGCTCAAACCGCGCTTTGCCGCCCAGCAGCGCGACACCGTGGTCGATGTGGCGCGGCAGCTGTCTCAGCGCCTGGGCGCAGCCTCTGGTGAAAAAAGTGAGAAAGGCGAAAAAGCGAAATGACCCAGCCCCGCGGCGACACCATCCTCGAAACGCGCAACCTGACCAAGGAGTTCAAGGGCTTCGTGGCCGTGAACCAGGTCAACCTGAAGGTCAAGCGTGGCCAGATCCACGCGCTGATCGGCCCCAACGGCGCGGGCAAGACCACCTGCTTCAACCTGCTGACCAAATTCATCACGCCGACCTCGGGGCAGATCCTGTTCAACGGTGACGACATCACCGGCGACCGCCCGGCCCACATTGCGCGGCGCGGCATCATCCGCTCGTTCCAGATCTCGGCGGTGTTCCCGCACCTGTCGGTGCTGGAAAACGTGCGCGTGGCGCTGCAGCGCAAGCTCGGCACCTCGTTCCATTTCTGGAAGTCGGAGAACTCGTTGCAGTTGCTCAATGAGCGTGTGTTGCAGCTGCTGCGCGAGGTCGACCTCGAAAGTTACGCCGAGACGCCCACCGTCAACCTGGCCTATGGCCGCAAGCGGGCGCTGGAGATTGCCACCACGCTGGCGATGGAGCCCGAGCTGATGCTGCTCGACGAGCCCACCCAGGGCATGGGCCTCGAAGACGTCGACCGCATCCGCCAGCTCATCAAGAAGGTCTCGGCCAAC
>NZ_JANOCG010000670.1:0-6852 GCF_031412075.1 Rhizobacter sp. | reverse complement strand
GTGGTCGGGGCGTCGTTGGTGTGCAAGGTCGACATCACCATGTGGCCGGTCTGAGCAGCCTTGATGGCGATGTCGGCGGTTTCCAGGTCGCGAATTTCGCCCACCATGATCACGTCAGGATCTTGGCGCAGGAAAGACTTGAGAGCGGCTGAAAAGGTCAGCCCCGCCTTGTCGTTCACATTCACCTGGTTGATGCCGGGCAAGTTGATTTCGGCCGGGTCTTCCACGGTCGAGATGTTGACGCCAGGCTGATTGAGGATATTGAGGCAGGTGTACAGCGAGACCGTCTTGCCGCTGCCGGTGGGGCCTGTCACCAGGATCATCCCGTAGGGCCGCACGATGCACTTGAGCAGCCGATCCTTCTCGATCTTTTCGTAGCCCAACGCCTCGATGCCGATCTTGGCACTTGATGAATCCAGGATCCGGATGACGATCTTCTCGCCAAACAAGGTGGGCAAGGTGCTGACGCGGAAGTCGATCGACTTGTTGCCAAATTTCAACTTCATTCGCCCGTCTTGTGGGACGCGCTTTTCAGCAATGTCCAGCCGAGAAATGACCTTGATTCGCGAGGCCAGTTTCTCCTTGATGGCGATGGGCGGCTGGGTGATCTCGCGCAGTTCACCGTCAACGCGGAAGCGTACGCGGTAGTGGTATTCGTAAGGCTCGAAGTGAAGGTCGGATGCTCGGGCGTTGATTGCGTCGATCAGCATCTTCTGCAAAAAGCGCACGACTGGAGCGTCTTCGACGTCGGCTGTGACCTCTTGCGTTTCAGCGGCCGCCGTGCTGTCTTCGTCGCTGACGTCGAATTCGAAGTCCCCACCAACAATGTTTTCCAACGACTCTGACGCGCTGGTGGAGGCGCCTTCAAGGATCTTGGCCAGCTTGTCGTGCTCGACGATGACCCACTCGGGGGAGAGCTGGGTCGCGAACTTGATCCGTTCCGCCGCTTCTTGATCCGTGGGGTCGGCGCCGCCGATGAAAAGGCGGTTGCCTCTCTTACCGAGAACAAGTACTTGATACTGGGCCGCGAGCTTCACGTCGATGACGTTGCGCGGCAGCCGCTGTGGATCAACGGCGTTGAGATCCAGCAAAGGCATGGCCAGTGCGCTGGCCAGCGTGTGCGCAAGATCTGCCGAAGTGACAGCGCCAGCCGCCAGAACCGATGCCAAGAAACTGGTTTTCTTCTCTTTCGAAGATTTGACCAGGTCTTCGGCGGTTTTCGCGTTCAGCTTGCCCGCATGCACAAGAACCCGCGCCACGCCAGACAGTGCGGATTGAGGAACTTCGGCAAGAGTGTCCACAGGCGGGTGTGCGTTACGTCACGATGACCATATCAATTGATGATCGCCGATTCGTCAGGCGCTGTAAACCTGAAGCCTATGGCCGAGCGGCAACAAATCACGGCCTGTGCCGATGATCGCTGCAACAATTTGCGTCAAGGAAGTTTGGTCGGGGTGAGAGGATTCGAACCTCCGGCCTCTACGTCCCGAACGTAGCGCTCTACCAGGCTAAGCTACACCCCGATAAAAAGGGGCCTGTATCGGCCCGTTTCTTTCGGTTCGGGTCAAGACGAACGCTCGACCGACCGAACGCAAAATTCTAGCAGAGCTTCGCGGTGCACCGTGGCGGGAAGCACCGACAGGCTGCTTCGAGCCTTGTCGGCCTCGGTTCGCGCCGCATCTCGGGTTGCCTCCAAAGCGCCGGTGCGACGGACGATGCCGACGATATCGTCCAGGCGCGTCACCTCACCCTGTTCTATCGCGTTTCGGATGAGCATGCGTTCTGTAGGGGTGGCGCGCTCCATGGCGATCAGCAACGGCAGGGTGGGTTTGCCTTCGCGGAGGTCGTCGCCCACGTTCTTGCCGAGCTGGGAGGTTGAGCCCTCGTAGTCCAGCAAGTCGTCAACCAACTGAAATGCAGTACCGAGGGAGCGGCCGTAGGACGCGCACGCGTCTTCAACAGTTTCACTCGCATTTGCCAACACGGCACCCAAGCGAGCGCTCGCCTCGAACAGCTTGGCGGTTTTGAATCGGATGACCTTGAGATAGTCGTCGACGGCGAGATCTGGGTCGTGCATGTTCATCAACTGCAGAACCTCACCTTCGGCGATCACGTTCGTGGCGTCCGCCAACACGTCGAGCACTCGGAGGCGGTCAACGGAAACCATCATCTGGACCGCGCGTGAGTAAAGAAAGTCGCCCACCAGAACGCTGGCAGCGTTGCCGAACAGGGCATTGGCTGTTTCACGGCCGCGCCTCAGGGCGGATTCGTCCACCACGTCATCGTGAAGCAGGGTCGCGGTGTGGATGAACTCCACGATGGCGGCGAGCTCGAAGCGCTCCTTGCCTTGAAACCCGAGTGCGTTGGCAAACAGCAACACCAGCATGGGTCGGATGCGCTTCCCCCCGGCGCTGATGATGTAGTGCGAAATCTGATTGATGAGCGCTACATCCGACGCCAGGCGGCGCTGAATGACCCCGTCCACCTCCTTCATCTCAGCCGCCATCAGCTGAATCGGGTCTAGGCTCGGGTTCAAGGATGAGGTGGTGAGTTGCACTGCGGGCTTAGGTAACGAACACAAATTATAGAAAGGCGCTTGGGCGTCTCGTGGCTGCGGCTCTTGTCATAGCTGCTTTTGTGTAATGACGTCGAATGCGGTGGCTCGCCAGACCGTTCCATGGTAGACTGCAAGGCTCTGCGCTTTTTTCGCGGGGCTGTCAGGCGCTGTTTTCTCGCCGGCAGATTCACTGAAAGGGCTGATATGTACGCGGTCATAAAAACCGGCGGCAAACAATACAAAGTTGCTGCAGGCGAAAAGATCAAGATAGAACAGATAGCTGCGGACGTTGGCCAAGAGATCACGATCGACCAGGTGTTGGCCATTGGTGCCGGCGCAGAGCTGAAGGTCGGGACTCCCTTGGTATCCGGCGCGAGCGTTACCGCCACGGTTGTGGCACAAGGCAGGCATGACAAGGTGCGCATTTTCAAGATGCGTCGTCGCAAGCATTATCAAAAGCGACAAGGTCATCGCCAAAACTTCACTGAGCTCGAAATTCGAGCCGTGAACGCCTGAAAGGAGTCAAACCATGGCACAGAAAAAAGGCGGCGGTTCCACACGGAACGGCCGCGATTCCCAACCCAAGATGCTCGGCGTGAAGGCGTTCGGCGGCCAACAGATCCCGGCCGGCTCGATCATCGTTCGCCAGCGTGGCACCAAGTTCCATGCCGGCACCAATGTCGGCATTGGCAAGGATCACACCTTGTTCGCCCTGGTGGACGGAGAGGTGAGCTTTGCCATCAAAGGCCCGAAGAACCGTCAAACGGTCAGCGTGAAAGAACAGGCCTGAGCCTGTTCTGATAACAGCTTCGGCTGCCAAGCCCCGGTTCGCCGGGGCTTTCTTTTTTTGCGTCGGGCGCAAGCCTGGGCTACCGTAGCGACCTGCGGTACAGCGTGGACACACAGTCATGAAATTCGTTGACGAGGCCACCATCGACGTGGTGGCCGGCAATGGCGGCAACGGCTGCATGAGCTTTCGCCGGGAAAAGTTCATTCCCTTCGGCGGGCCCAATGGCGGCGATGGTGGCAAGGGCGGAAGTGTATTTGCCGTTGGCGACCGCAATCTCAACACGCTGATCGATTTTCGCTACGCGCGCCGTCACGAAGCCCGCAACGGTGAAAGCGGCCGCGGCTCCGATCAATATGGAGCGGCTGCGGAAGACATCGTCCTTCGCATGCCCATGGGCACCATCATCAAGGACGTGGAGACGGGCAACGTGATCGCCGAGCTGCTCGTGCCCGACGAGAAGGTGCTGCTCGCCAAGGGCGGAGACGGGGGCTTCGGCAATCTGCATTTCAAAACCAGTACCAACCGCGCGCCCCGGCAAAAGACCTCCGGCTGGCCGGGTGAGCAGCACAAGCTCAAGCTGGAACTGCGGGTGCGGGCCGACGTCGGCCTGCTGGGCATGCCGAATGCCGGCAAGTCCACGCTGATTGCGGCCATCTCCAACGCGAGACCGAAGATCGCCGACTACCCGTTCACCACCTTGCACCCGAACCTGGGCGTGGTGCGTGTGGCAGCCGAGCAGAGTTTCGTGGTGGCCGATATTCCCGGCCTGATCGAAGGTGCTTCGGAAGGTGCTGGCCTGGGCCACCTGTTCTTGCGCCATCTCCAGCGCACGCACTTGTTGCTGCACCTCGTCGACATGGCACCGTTCGACGAGAGCGTCGACCCGGTGGCGCAGGCCAAGGCCATCGTCAACGAGTTGAAGAAGTACGACCAGGCACTGTATGAAAAGCCGCGCTGGCTGGTGCTCAACAAGCTCGACATGGTGCCGCTCGAAGAGCGTGAGCAACGTGTCAAAGACTTCGTCAAACGCTTCAAGTGGAAGGGCCCGGTGTTCCAGATTTCCGCTTTGACGCGCGAAGGCTGCGAACAGTTGGTGCACGCGATCTACAAGCACGTCTCGAAGCTGAAGAACGTGGTGCCGGATGACCCGGATCCGCGTTTCACCGCAGGCTCCACCGACGTTGCTCCCACGCCATGACAGACGCTCTCCAGAACGCCAAACGCATCGTCATCAAGGTGGGCTCCAGCCTGGTCACCAACGAGGGCCGGGGTCTGGACGCAGAAGCCATCGGAACCTGGTGCCGGCAGATGGCCGCCCTGGCGCAGCAAGGGCGTGAGGTGGTGATGGTGTCGAGCGGTGCGGTGGCCGAGGGCATGAAGCGCCTGGGCTGGTCGGTGCGCCCCAAAGAGATTCATGAGCTGCAGGCCGCCGCCGCGGTCGGCCAGATGGGTCTGGCGCAGATCTACGAAACACAATTACGCAGCTACGGCATGGGCAGTGCCCAGGTGCTGCTGACGCATGCCGACCTGGCCGATCGAGAGCGTTATCTCAACGCACGCTCGACGCTGTTGACGCTGCTCAGGCTGAACGTGGTACCGGTGATCAACGAAAACGACACCGTTGTCAACGACGAGATCAAGTTCGGCGACAACGACACGCTGGGCGCACTGGTCGCCAACCTGATCGAAGCCGACGTGCTGATCATCCTTACGGATCAGAAGGGTCTGTATTCGGCCGATCCACGCAAAGACCCGTCAGCGCGCTTCATCCACGAAGCCGAGGCCGGCACGCCCGAGCTGGAGCGCATGGCGGGTGGCGCGGGCTCCAGCGTTGGCCGCGGCGGCATGATCACCAAGATCCTGGCGGCCAAGCGTGCGGCCAGCAGTGGTGCTTCCACCGTCATTGCCTGGGGGCGTGAGCCGGACGTTCTGGTCCGTCTGGCAGCCGGCGAGGCCATCGGCACTGCACTGACCGCATCGACACCCAAGCTGGCCGCCCGCAAACAGTGGATGGCCGACCATCTGCAGTTCCGTGGCGCGGTGGTGATCGACGACGGTGCGGTGGCCAAGCTGCGCGATGAAGGCAAGAGTTTGCTGCCGATCGGCATGACCGAGGTGCAGGGTGAGTTTGTGCGTGGTGACGTGATCGCCGTGCGTGACAAGGCCGGTACCGAGATCGCACGAGGCTTGGCCAACTACGCCGCTTCGGAAGCGCGACTGATCGCGCGCAAGCCATCAAGTGAGTTCGAGCGCCTGCTCGGGTTTACCGGCGAGCCTGAGATGATCCACCGCGACAACCTTGTACTCGCCTGAGCCAAGCTGGCTAGGCAGCCGGGTCGCCAGGCTCTTCTGACGGCGCGCCATCAAGCGCAGCCAAATCGGTTTCGCTCATGTCGTCGCGGTGATGAGGCCGCATGCCGGAACGCAAGTAGCGGTTGTGGTGGTTGTTGCGCGGCAGAAAACGCGCCAACTCCGTCAATGCCATTTGGTATACGTCGCGCTTGAACTCGATCACCAGTTCGAGCGGAACCCAGTATTCATTCCAACGCCACGCATCGAACTCGGGATGGTCGGTGGCGCGCAGGTTCATGTCGCTGTCGCGGCCCATGAGCTGCAGTAAAAACCAGATTTGCTTTTGCCCACGGTAATGCCCTCGTGCATCGCGGCGAATGAAATGGTCGGGTACCTCGTAGCGCAGCCAGTCGCGGGTGCGCGCGACAATGCGAACGTGGTCGGGCAACAACCCCACTTCTTCGTGGAGCTCGCGGAACATCGCCTGCTCAGGCGTTTCGCCGTATTTGATGCCCCCTTGCGGGAACTGCCAGGAGTGGGTGCGTATGCGCTTGCCCCAGAAAACCTGGTTCCTCGTATTGAGCAGGATGATGCCGACGTTGGGTCTGAACCCTTCGCGGTCGAGCATAATCAACCTCAAATTCTTTAGTTGAATTCATTATTGCACCGGCATAGCGGGAATCAACCCCGCGGGTTTCCCCCGCCCTCGCCGTGCAGCTCCAATTTCTTCCCCCATTCCTTACCAAATCCCTTCGTCATTGGCCTGCCCATGAAAGCCTCACAGTTTTTCATTTCCACGCTCAAAGAAGCGCCCGCCGATGCCGAGGTGGCGAGCCACAGGTTGATGATGCGGGCCGGTTTCATCAAGCGCTTGGGTGCGGGCATCTACAGCTACATGCCGATGGGGCTGCGGGTGATCCGCAAGGTCGAGTCCATCATTCGCGAAGAGATGAACCGCGCGGGTGGCGTGGAGCTGCTGATGCCGGTGGTGCAGCCTGCTGAGTTGTGGCAAGAAACGGGGCGCTTCCAGGCAATGGGGCCGGAGCTGCTGCGTGTGAAAGATCGTCACGATCGTGACTTCATCATCCAGCCGACCTCAGAAGAGGTCATCACCGACATCGCGCGCCAGGAGTTGCGCAGCTACAAGCAGCTGCCGCGGAATTTCTATCACATCCAGACCAAGTTCCGCGACGAACGCCGGCCGCGCTTCGGC
>NZ_JANOCG010000669.1:0-5570 GCF_031412075.1 Rhizobacter sp. | reverse complement strand
TCGCCCGAGCCGAGGCGCGAGTTGGCACCGGCCGCGTTGAGCTTGCCGCCGATCACGAAGGTCGGGTCCAGGCCCGCCTCGGCCAGCACGCTGGTCACGAGCGAGGTCGTCGTGGTCTTGCCATGGGTGCCGGCAATGGCGATGCCGCGCTTCAGGCGCATCAACTCGGCCAGCATCACGGCGCGCGGCACCACCGGCACCCGCTTGGCGCGGGCGGCGATCACCTCGGGGTTGTCTGACTTCACCGCGGTGGAGGTCACCACCGCTTCGGCGCCGACGATGTGCGCCGACTCATGCCCGACGAACACCTTGATGCCCAGCGTGGCCAGCCGGCGCGAGGTCGGGCTGTCGCTCTGGTCGGAGCCCGAGACCACGTAGCCGAGGTTGTGCAGGATCTCGGCGATGCCGCTCATGCCGGCGCCGCCGATGCCCACGAAGTGAATGTGTTTGACGGCGTGTTTCATGTGGCCAACGCCTCCAGTTCATTGGCGACATGCGCCGCCGCCTTCGGCCGCGCCAGCGCGCGGGCCTTGGTGGCCATGTTCAACAGCGCGTCGCGCGTCAGGCTCTTCAACATTTCAGCCAGACGCTGCGGCGTGAGTTCGGTTTGTGGCAGGTGGATCCCCGCACCTTGTTTGGCCAGCCACTGCGCGTTGTCGCGCTGGTGGCTGGTGGTGCTCACGACCAAGGGCACCAGCACGCTGGCCACACCGGCGGCGCACAACTCGCTCACCGTCACCGCACCCGCGCGGCAGACGATCAAGTCGCACCAAGCCAGGCGCTCCGACATGTTGTCGATGAAGGGCAGCACCTCGGCGTCGACCTGGGCGGCAGCGTAGGCAGCACGCACCTTCTCGTGGTGGGCGGTGCCGGTCTGGTGAGTCAGCAGCGGGCGCTCAGCCTGGCCGAGCAGCGCGATCGCCTGGGGCAGGGCTTCGTTCAAGGCCGAGGCCCCCAGGCTGCCACCGACCACCAGCACGCGCAGCGGGCCACTGCGGTGCTCGCAGCGCTCCAGCGGCGTGGGCAGGTTCTCGATCTCGGCGCGCACCGGGTTGCCGGTGACCACGCCTTGTTTGGTCTTGCGTGCTGCGTCGCCATCGAAGCCAAACGCCACCTTGTCGGCGACCGGCAGCAGGCTCTTGTTGCTCATCAACAGCGCCGCATCGGCGTTGACCAGCATCAACGGCTTGCCCAGCAACGAAGCCATCAGCCCGCCGGGGAAGCAGACATAGCCGCCCATGCCCAACACCGCATTGGCTTGGCGCTTGCGAATGATCTGCAGGCAGCTCCAGAACGCGCCGAGCAGGCGAAAGCCGCCGGTCAGCGTGTGCACCAGGCCCTTGCCACGCAAACCGCTGAACGTGATGTTGTCCATCGGGATGCCACTCGGCGGCACCAGCTTGTTTTCCATGCCGTGCGTGGTGCCGAGCCAGCTCACCGTCCAGCCGCGGGTTTGCATCTCCTTGGCGACGGCGAGGCCGGGGATGACGTGGCCTCCGGTGCCGGCCGCCATGATGATGAGGTGCTTGCTCATGCCCGCCCCCCGCGCATCAACTGCCTGTTCTCGATATCCACCCGCAGCACGATCGCCAGCGCGATCATGTTCATCAGGATCGCCGAGCCACCAAAACTCATCAGCGGCAAGGTGAGCCCCTTGGTCGGCAACACCCCCAGGTTCACGCCCATGTTGATGAAAGCCTGGCCACCCATCCAGATGCCGATGCCCTGCGCAAACAAGCCCGCGAACACACGGTCCAAGGCCACCGCCTGGCGGCCAATGTGAAAGATGCGGCGCGACAGCCAGAAGAACGCAAAGATCACCGCGACGACGCCGACAAACCCCAGCTCTTCACCGATCACGGCGAGCAGAAAGTCAGTGTGGGCCTCGGGCAGGTAGTGCAGCTTCTCGACGCTGGCTCCCAGGCCCTGGCCAAAGATCTCACCCCGACCAAACGCAATCAACGAGTGCGAGAGCTGATACGCCTTGCCCAGCGTGTACTTCTCGTCCCACGGGTTGAGGTAGGCAAAGATGCGCTCACGCCGCCACTCGCTGAAGCTGATCATCAGCACAAAAGCACCGACCAGCACGGCGGTGATCAGGAAGAACATGCGGCCGTTCACGCCACCGAGAAAGAGAATGCCCATCGCGATGGTGGCGATGACCATGAACGCCCCCATGTCGGGCTCGGCCAGCAGCAGCATGCCCACCACGGCCACGCTCACGGCCATCGGCATCACGGCGCGGAAGAAGTTTTCTTTCACTTCCATCTTGCGCACCATGTAGTTGGCGGCATAGAGCGCAATGGCCAGCTTGGCGAGTTCAGAAGGCTGGAAGTTGGTGATGCCGAGCGGGATCCAGCGGCGCGCACCGTTCACACCCTTGCCCACGTGCGGGATCAGCACCGCCACCAGCAGCATCAACGCGCCGGCAAACAACCACGGCGCCGATTTCTCCCACACGCTCACCGGCATCTGCACCACGACCACCGCGGCCACCAGGGCGACCAGGATCGCAAACGCATGGCGCATCAAGAAATGAGTCTGCGCATAACGCGCGAACTTCGGGTTGTCGGGCAAGGCCACCGAAGCCGAATACACCATCACCAGGCCGAGCGCGAGCAAGGCCACCACGACCCAGATCAGCGCCTGGTCGAAGCCTTGCAGCTTGGTCGGCTGGCCGGTGGTGCCGTTCCAGTCGCGGATGGGCACGGCCGTACCGCCGCCGCCCTTGATCAACGCGGCGATGCGCGCTTTCAGCGCGTCGAGGCCCAGGCGTGATGCAAGCGCCGTCACACGATCTCCCCACTCGCTGCCGCCAGCGCCCGCACTTCATTCACGAACACCTCGGCGCGGTGAGCGTAGTTGCGAAACATGTCGAGGCTCGCGCAAGCCGGGCTCAGCAGCACCGCATCGCCGGCATGCGCACGCTGGAAGGCCCATTGCGTGGCAGCCTCCAGCGTGTCGTGCCGTTGCACGCTCACACCGGTATAGCGGAGCACCTGCTCGATGGCCTCGGCATCGCGGCCGATCGTGGCCACGGCGCGGGCGTGTTTTTGCACCGGCGTCGCGAGCGGCGAAAAGTCTTGGCCCTTGCCGTCGCCACCGAGGATCACCACCAGCTTCGACGGTGCCTTGTCGTCGCCCAGGCCGTTGAGCGCGGCGACCGTTGCGCCGACGTTCGTGCCCTTGCTGTCGTCATAAGCCTCGACACCGTTCACCAACGTGATGAACTCCACGCGGTGCGGTTCGCCGGCGTATTCACGGAGGCCGTGCAACATGGGCGCGAGCGGGCAACCCACGGCCGTGGCGAGCGCGAGCGCCGCCAATGCGTTGGCAGCGTTGTGGCGGCCACGTACCTTCAAGGCATCGGCGGGCATCAGGCGCTGGATGTGCAGGTCTTCGGGCTCAACGACCGCGCCCTTCTTCGGCTTCTTGATCGTCTCGTCGGCTTCCATCGCACGCACCAGCCAGGCGATGCCGTTTTCGACCAGCAGACCGAAGTCACCGGGGTGCTTCGGTGCGTCCAGCCCGAAGCGCACGACGTGGCGCTCGACGGGCTTGGCGAAGCGGCCCTTGCCCGGGATGGGCGCGGGGATCATCTTCTCGGTCGCTGCGTCGTCGCGGTTGATCACCATCACGGCCTGCTGGCCGAAGATGCGCGACTTGGCGGCGGCATACGACTCCATGCTGCCGTGCCAGTCGAGGTGGTCTTGTGTGACGTTGAGCACCACGGCCGCGCTGGGCTCGAAGCCTTGCACGCCATCGAGTTGAAAGCTCGACAACTCCAGCACCCAGACCTCGGGCAGGTGTTCGAACACCGGGCCGGGTGGAGGGGGTGGGATCAGGTGCGGGGGTGGGCCGCCGCCGGTGGGGGTGTCGTCTTCGGGTTGCGTCGCCTCTGCGGCGACAGGCCCTTCGACAGGCTCAGGGCGAACGGATTCTTCTATGGCCGCTTCAGCTGACTCTTCTTCAGGCTCGCCGTCGCCCGCGCTCAGTTCCTCAGCCGTACTCAGTTCCTCACCCGTACTCAGTTCCTCACCCGCACTCCGTTCGGGCTGAGCCTGTCGAAGCCCAGCAACGTCCTCAGCCGACCCTTCGACAGGCTCAGGGCGAACGTCGGTGGTGGTGGCGCTGGCTTCCGAATCAACCGGCACGGGCTCCGCCGCCAGCACATCCGCCAGCGTCTGCAACATCGTCGGCCCGATGTTGCCGGCCACGGCCACACGCTTGTCGGCACGCTCAATGAGCTGAGCCGTCATCGAGGTGGTGGTGGTCTTGCCGTTGGTGCCGGTGATGGCAATCACCTTGGGCGCGTAGCCGCGCTCGGCCTTCAGGTCGGCCAGCGCACGGGCAAACAGGTCGAGCTCGCCTTGCACCGGCACACCCGTCTGGCGGGCGGTGTTGATCACCGTGGCAATGCGCTCATCGGCGGGCGCCAGGCCGGGGCTCTTGAGCACCAGTTGCACACCTTGCAAGGCGTCGTCGCCCAAGTCGCCACTCAAACGCTGCGCGGCAGGAACATGCTCAAGCAAAGCAGCATCGTGCGGCGCCTGATCGCGCGAGTCCCACACACGCACTTGCGCCCCATGGTTCGCGCACCAGCGCGCCATGGCGAGGCCCGACTCACCCAAGCCCAGAACAAGAACGATGCTGTCCTTCAGTTGCTTCATCAACGTAATTTCAGACTCGCCAAACCCACCAGGCACAAGAGCATGGTGATGATCCAGAACCGCACCACGACCTGCGTTTCTTTCCAACCCGATTTTTCGAAGTGGTGGTGCAGCGGCGCCATCTTCAAGATGCGCCGGCCGGTGCCGAACTTCTTCTTCGTGTACTTGAACCAGCTCACCTGCACCATCACCGACAGCGCCTCGGCCACGAACACGCCGCCCATGATCGAGAGAACAATCTCTTGGCGTGTGATGACGGCGATGGTGCCCAGCGCGCCACCCAGCGAGAGCGCGCCCACGTCGCCCATGAACACCTGCGCCGGGTGGGTGTTGAACCACAGGAACGCGAGGCCCGCGCCCGCCATCGCGGCACAGAAAATCAGCAATTCGCCGGCCCCGGGGATGTACGGGAATATCAGGTACTTGCTGTACACCGAGCTGCCCGTCACGTAGGCAAACACACCCAGCGCCGAGCCGACCATCACGACCGGCATGATCGCCAGGCCGTCGAGGCCGTCGGTCAGGTTGACCGCGTTGCTGGCGCCGACGATCACGAAGTAGGTCAGGGCGATGAAGCCGAACACCCCGAGCGGGTAGCTGACCGACTTGAAGAACGGCACGATCAGGTCGGCCTTCGGCGGCAGGTCGTTCGAGAAGCCGCTCTGGACCCAGCGGATGAAGAGCTCCAGGACGCGCAGGTTCGAGGTCTCGCTGACGCTGAACGCGAGGTAGAGCGCGGCCTCCAGGCCGATCACCGACTGCCAGAAATACTTCTCGCCCGAGGCCATGCCCTCGGGGTTCTTCTGCACCACCTTGCGCCAGTCGTCGACCCAGCCGATGGCGCCGAAGCCGAGCGTCACGACAAGCACGATCCAGACGAAGCGGTTGCTCCAGTCGAAC
>NZ_JANOCG010000668.1:0-5965 GCF_031412075.1 Rhizobacter sp. | reverse complement strand
GACTGGCCCGTTGCCTCAGGAGCGTGGAGGCCGGGCCGCGCGGGCTTGCTCGCGCAGCATGAAGAGGTAGAGACTCTCCACCTTCTCGCGCGCCCAGGGGGTCTTGCGCAAGAACTTGAGGCTGGAGCTGACGCTCGGGTCGCTGGTGAAGCAGCGGATGTTGATCTGCTCGGCAAGGCCGGGCCAGCCGAAGTGGGCCACCAGTGCGTTGAGCATCTGCTCCAGCGTGAGGCCGTGCAGCGGGTTGCGCGCTTGGGCGTTGTCGCCCATCTCAGTTCACGTACAAGAGCACGGTGAGGTAGTGGCAGGCCGTGCCCGCCAGCACGAAGAGGTGCCACACGCCGTGGGCATGGCGCCAGCGCTCGTCGTTGGCATAAAAGACGATGCCGGCGGTGTAGAACAGGCCACCCGCCACCAGCCAGGCCAGGCCGGCGGTGGGCAGCTCTTGCACCATGGGCACGGCCGCGATGAGCCCGAGCCAGCCCATCGCCACATACAGCGGCACCGAAGGCACACGCTCGCGGCCCAAGGCCAGCTCCTTGACGATGCCGATGACCGCCAGCCCCCAGACCGTGCCGAACAAGGCCCAGCCCCAGGGTCCGCGCAGGGTGACCAGGGTGAACGGTGTGTAGGTGCCGGCGATCAGCAGGTAGATGGCGCAGTGGTCGAACTTGACGAACACACGCTTCGCCGCTCCACGCACGCTGTGGTAAAGCGTCGAGGCACCATAGAGCACCACCATGGTGGCGGCGAAGATGCTGGAGCTCACCACCTTCCAGACGTCGCCATTCAATGCGCTTTGAGTGACGAGTACGGCAGCGCCGGCGGCGGCAAGCAGCAGGCCGGCGAGGTGGGTGAAGCTGTTGAAACGTTCTCCGTGGTACATGGAACGAGCGTCGGTGAAGAGGATGACGCGATTGTGTCAGCCTCGTGCGGCGTCGTCAGCCGCAGCATCCGCTGGCATCATTCCGGCCATGACTGCCAGCCTCACCCCGCCCTTTGTCGCCCCCGCCGAGTTGAAGGCCCGCCTGGCGCAGGCCGGCCATGCCGCCATCAGCGCTGCGGGCTTGTGCACGCTCATGCCCTGCGAGTTGTCGGCATTGCAGGCCTTGCAACCCAGCTGGGACGACCTGCCGCCCGACGCCTACCTGCGCGACGGCGGCCACTACCGCCGCCGTCGCCACGCCTGCTTTGTGGTCGAAGGCGACCGCGTCACGCAGGCCCCGCACCGCGCGCACTGGCAGCCGGTGGAATACAACGCCTTGCACGGCGGGCTGGAGCGTTGGTTCGAGCCGATCACGCCGCAGATCGTGGCGCAGCCGGTGTGGGCGCAATTGCTGGGCGCGCTCAGCCGCACCTGCTCGGCGGTCAAGGGCGCGCGGCCCTGGTTTGTCGAGGCGCACCAGTTCCGCATCGACACCACCGATGGCATCGGCCGGCCCACGCCCGAAGGTGCACACCGTGATGGCGTCGACTTCGTGGCCGTGATCCTGGTCAACCGCAGGGGCGTGAAGGGCGGTGAGACGCGCGTGTTCGAGGCCGCCGGGCCGACCGGCATCCGCTTCACCATGGCCGAGGGCTGGACGACACTGATGCTCGACGACGAGCGGGTGATCCACGAGAGCACGCCGATCCAGCCGCTGGCCGAGGGCGGGCACCGCGACACCTTGGTCATCACCTTCCGCGCCGGCGGGTTTCAGGGGAAATAGAAATAGCGAGAAATAGCGCGCGGAGTACGCTGCAGCATGGCCGAATACCAGATCAAGCTCGAAACCCTTTCCGTGGCGGGTCTGGCCATGCAGGTTCGCTCCCTGCTCGACAAACAGCAGTTTCACGACCCTGATGGCGAAGCCGAGCGCATCGGCATCTCGTCGGCCACCTGGCCCTTGTTTGGTTTGGTGTGGCCGTCGGCCCTGGTGCTGGCGGCGCATCTGCAACATGCCGAGCTGGGCGAGCGCCGCATTCTCGAGGTGGGTTGTGGCCTCGGCCTTGCCAGCCTGTCGCTGCACCGCCGCCATGGCAACGTGACGGCCAGCGACTGCCACCCGCTGGCCGGTGCGTTTCTCGGTGAGAACCTGCGACTCAACGTGCTGCCAGAGCTGCCTTACCTGCATGGGGACTGGTCGGCGGTGAACGAAAACCTCGGCCGTTTCGACCTGGTCATCGGCAGCGACGTGCTCTACGAACGCGACCAGCCGAGCCTTCTCGCGGCGTTCATCGAGCGCCATTCGCAGGCGGCAATGGAGGTGGTGATCGTCGACCCCGACCGTGGCAACCGGCCTCGCTTCAATCGCCTGATGCATCAGCTGGGTTTCGAGCGTGAAGAGTTCAAGATCGACTGCCTGCCCGACGGCAGCACGCCGTACAAAGGGCGGGTGCTCAGCTATGCGCGCACGGCCCGGCCGCTATCGGCCTAAGGTCTGCTGCAAAAAGAGAATCGTCGCGTAGAACTGGTAGTCGGCGTTTTCCTTGCGCGCAAACCCGTGGCCTTCGTTTTCGGCGCGCAGGTACCACACCGGTGTGTTGTTGGCGCGTGCACGCGCCACGATCTGCTCGGCTTCGGTGTAAGGCACACGCGGGTCGTTCTTGCCTTGCACCACGAAGAGTGGCTTGGTGATGCGGTGCGCGTTGGTCAGCGGCGAGATCTTCTCCAGAAAGCTGCGCATCGCCGGGTCGCGCTCGTCGCCGTATTCCACCCGTCGCAGGTCGCGCCGATAACTTTCGGTGTTCTGCAAGAAGGTGACGAAGTTGGAGATGCCCACCACGTCGATGGCACCCGCAATGCGGTCGGCGTAATGCGTGCTCACTGCCAGGCTCATGTAGCCGCCGTAGCTGCCGCCGCTCACGATCACTTTCGATGCGTCGAGCTGCGGCTGCGTCGCCACCCAGTCGAGCAGGGCGCCGATGTCTTTCACCGAGTCTTCGCGCTTCATGCCGTCGTCAAGCGAGAGGAAGCTCTTGCCGAAACCGCTGGAGCCGCGCACGTTGGGTTGGATCACCGCCATGCCCAGCTCGCTGATGAAGTAGTTGGTGCGGCCCATGAAGCCCACCGTCGCCTGGCCTTCGGGCCCGCCGTGGATCACGATCATCACCGGCCGCTTGCCGCTGAAGCGGTCGGGGGGCAGGTTGATCAGGCCCGAGATGCTGCGCCCGTCAAAACTTTTCCAGCGCACGATGCCCTGGTCGCGAAAGCTTTTCATGTCGACGCCCGGCGGCGCGTAGGGGCGGGTCCACGGCGTCACCTGGCCATCGGGCAAGCGGGTGAAGAGCTGGCTCGGGCCTTGGGCGCTGTTGATCGAGAACGCCAGCTCGCCGCTGCGGCGGTTGAAAGCGGTGGTGCCGACGCTGCCCGGTGGCACGGTGGGAACCGACAGCTCCTTCAGCGTGTTGCCGTCGAACAGGCGCAGCTCGTCTCGGCCGTCGATGTTGAGTTGTGCGGCGATGAGCTTGCCATCGGTCGTCGCGGCCATGCTGCTCACGTCCCACGGGATGTGCGCGCTCATGCGCGTGAGTTGGCGGTCGCTGAAGCGGTAGGCCATCAGCTCGCGAAACTCGCCGGCGCGGTCGCTGATGACCAACAGGCCGGTACCGCCCGGCAGAAACTCACCCGCGAAGTAGGTGGCGCGCTCGTTGTTGCCGGGCGCGGGCAAGACCTGGCTCGCCTGACCGCTGGCGAGCTCGAGCAGCCACACCTGCGACTCGGTGGCCGAAAGGTAGCGGGTCAGCGCCAGCTGCTTGTCGTCGGGTGACACACCACCGGCGAACCAGCCGCCACCGTCGAGTTCGGCGACCTTGCGCGTGGCCTGCGGGTTCAGCGGGTCCATCAGGCGAAAGGTCGTCGTCACCTTGCTGCGGGTGCCGCCTTGTGCCGTCTTGTCCAGCGGCACGGAGGCGGTGAGCAGTTGGCTGCCGCGGTGCAGCCAGCCTTGCAGGTTGTGGCGCTCGCTGGAGTCGCTCAACAAGGTGGTCTGCTTGGTGGCGAGGTCCAGCCGGTACAGCTGGTCGGCTTCGCTGCCGCCCACGCTGCGCTCGAACACCAGGTACTTGCCTTCGCGCGGCTCGTAGCTTGCCGTGTTGACCGGGTCGGCCGAGTCGGTCAGCGGCTCCAGCTCGGCCATCGCATCCTTCAGGCGAAACAGCTGCGTGGTGTTGCCACCGGCTGGGCGGTGCGACACCACCATCTCGCGCTGCAACGGGTGCCAGTCGGCGAAGCCATGGCCGCGAAAGTCGTTGTATTTCGCCACCTCTGCAGCCAGGCGCGCCGGGACAGGCGGGATGCCTTGCGTCACCAGGTTGGCGTTGGGTGCAAGCACCGCCGCGGGCGGAGGCGGGGTGGTGCAAGCCGACAAAACGACGACCGCAGCCAGTGCAAATTTCTTCATCCGGTGAACCCCCAGCATGTGACGTGGGGGCATTGTGGCGCGACCGATAATCTCCCGGTTCTTTGGCTGCCGAGACTCTGCGTGCTGACTTTCATCCGACGACTTGTGACCTCCCTGCTGCGCCTTCTGATGATTGCCGCCGGCCTGGTATTTGCCGCCGTGTTGCTGGTGGCGGGCCTCACGTTCACGCTGCTGCTGCTGGTGTGGAGCCTGGTGCGTGGTCGCCGCCCCCGTGTGGTGAGGTTTCGCGCCGCGCCGGGCTTCGGGGTGCGGCGTGAGACGACGCAAGCTCAGGGCGATGTGGTCGACATCGAGGCACGGGAGGTGCCCGATGCGCCTCTGCCCCATGCGCGCGATCCACGCCCCTGACGTGGTGCCCTGAGGGCTGCCGCCCTCAGGGCTGGTACACCCGCACGTAGTCGACTTCCATGCGGGCCGGAAAGGAGGCGTCGGCGGGCGTGCCGCCCATGATGCCGCCGACCGCCACGTTCAGCAGCAGGTACTGCGGGTGGTCGAAGGGCCAGCTCCCGTAGGCCGCGCCCGACGGTTTGACATAGGTGTAGTAGGTGAAGTCGTCCACGCCCCAGGTGATGGCGTCGGCGGTCCACCGCACCTGGTAGCGGTGGAAGGTGTTGCAGGTGTCCGCCACGTTGGTATGGGAGCCCCTGCCGTTGCCACCGTTGAAGTCACGCATGTGGGCGGTGCCGTGGATGCGTCCCGGCTGCCAGCCGTTCTGTTCCATGATGTCGATCTCGCCGTCGTCGGGCCAGGTGCCGCGCGTGCCGAGCATCCAGATCGCCGGCCAGGTGCCCATGCCGCAGGGCAGCTTGGCGCGAACCTCGAAGAAGCCGTAGGTCCATGCAGCCAGGCCCCGGGTGAGCAGCCGCGCCGAGGTGTAGTTCTGGCCGCCGAAGTCGGGCGCCGACGCGAGGCGCTCGCGCAGGGCCGTGATGATGAGCGAGCCGTTTTGTACGCGTGCGTTCTCGGGTCGGCCGGCCGAGTAGTACTGCAACTCGTTGTTGAACCACCCGTCCCGGTTGCGAAAGGTGTCGTAACCCCATTTCGCAGGATTGGGCAGCCCGTCGACATCGAACTCATCGCTCCACACCAGCCGGTGCCCGGCGGGAATGCCACCTGTGATCGGCGTGGCTTCGGCAGGGTCGGAGCCGCCGCAGCCGGAGGCCACGGCGGCCGCCAGCCAGATGCAGGGTGAGAGGGCTGCTTTCATCGGTTTCCTTGGAGGGAGTCGGTGCACGGGTCAGTCGCTCACGCGCACCCAGTCGTAATAGGCCGGGCCGCTGCCACCGGAATAGGTGCCGACGAAGGACACGGCGTTGGCCGAGTTGTTGCCCACCCAATGGTTGAGCATCAGCCGCATGGGGGTCGAGATGTTGGTGTTGACGCGGCGGAATTCTGTCTCCGCGCCGTTGGATTCGTTGACGTGGAACCAGCGCACGAAGGTCGGGCGCCATTCGAAGCCGATGGTGCGCCAGCCGTTGGCCACCGAGAACTGCCGGTAGTTCTGCTGGCCCGCCGTCCAGACGTTGGTGTGCAGCGTGCGGCCGCCGTTGATGAACTCGATG
>NZ_JANOCG010000667.1:0-3846 GCF_031412075.1 Rhizobacter sp. | reverse complement strand
AAATCGGCAGTCTGGACGTCGGCTGCATAGCCGATGTCTGCCTTTGGGACTGGTCGGCCAATACCGTCGACAGCACGCGCCAGGCCGCCGCGCGCGACCTGCACGAAAAAGTCTTCGCCTGGATGATGTTGGCCGACGAGCGCCACCTGCGTGGCGTTTGGGTCGCTGGCCGGCGCATGCGTTGAGGAAGCACCATGACTAGCTTGCGACTTGAACTCACAGGCATCAGCAAACAGTACCCGGCAGTGCGCGCCAACGACCGTGTGAACCTGCGCGTCAAGCCCGGCGAGATCCACGCCGTACTGGGCGAAAACGGCGCGGGCAAGTCCACGCTGATGAAGATGATCTACGGCGCGGTGCGGCCCGACGAAGGCGAGATTCGCTGGAACGGCGAGCCGGTGCAGGTGCGCAACCCGGCCGAAGCACGCGCGCTGGGCATCAGCATGGTGTTCCAGCACTTCAGCCTGTTCGACACGCTGACTGCGGCCGAGAACGTGTGGCTGGGCCTGGGTAAGAACACCACGCTGGCCGAGGTGACGGCGCGCATCACCGAGGTCTCCAAGGTCTACGGGCTCGACGTCGCGCCGCTGCGCCCGGTGCACACGCTGTCGGTCGGCGAACGCCAGCGGGTGGAGATCGTGCGTGCACTGATGACGTCACCGAAGCTTTTGATCCTCGACGAACCCACCTCGGTGCTCACGCCCCAGGCGGTCGAAACCCTCTTCGTCACGCTGCGAAAGCTGGCGAGCGAGGGCTGCAGCATCCTCTACATCAGCCACAAGCTCGACGAGATCCGTGCGCTGTGCCACCACTGCACCGTGCTGCGCGGCGGCAAGGTCACCGGCGAGGTCGACCCGACGCAAGAGACCAACGCCAGCCTGTCCAAGCTGATGGTCGGCGCCGAGCCACCCGAGTTGAAACACGAGCCGCGCACACCCGGCGACGTGGTGCTCGCCGTGCGCGAGCTAAGCCTGCCCAAACTCGACCAGTTCGGCATGAATCTGCAAGGCATCGGTCTGGAAGTCAGAGCCGGCGAGATCGTCGGCATCGCCGGTGTCTCGGGCAACGGCCAGCAGGAGCTGATGGCCGCGCTCTCGGGCGAAGACACACGCGCTGCGCCAGGTGCCATCCAGCTGTTTGGCAAGCCCATCGGCAACCAGGCGCCACAAACTCGACGTGAGGCCGGGCTGCACTTCGTTCCCGAAGAGCGGCTGGGCCGCGGCGCTGTGCCCACCTTGTCGCTCGCGCAGAACACGCTGCTCACCCGCACCGAAGCAGTCGGCCGTGGTGGCTGGTTGAACACCCAACAAGTGGCCGATCTGGCGCGCCACCTCATCGCCCGCTTCAACGTGAAAGCCGGTGGGCCCGATGCAGCAGCCAAGAGCCTCTCAGGCGGCAACCTGCAAAAGTTCCTGGTCGGCCGAGAGATCGATGCCAACCCGAAACTCCTGATCGTGTCGCAACCGACCTGGGGTGTGGACGTGGGCGCGGCGGCACAGATTCGCGGCGAGCTGCTCAAGCTGCGCGACGCGGGCTGCGCCGTGCTGGTGGTGAGCGAAGAGCTCGACGAGCTGTTCGAGATCAGCGACCGGCTGCTCGTCATTGCACAAGGCCGCATGTCACCCAGCATCGCCACCCGCGAGGCCACCATCCCGCAGATCGGTGAGTGGATGTCGGGGCTGTGGGGTGATGCCCAAGAGAACAAGAGCCAAGAGGCGACCCATGCTCAAGCTTGAAGCCCGGCCCGAGCCGAGCCGGTGGATGTCGGTCGCCTCGCCGCTGCTGGCGCTGGCCATCACGGTGGTGGTCGGCGTCATCTTGTTCATGGTGCTCGGCAAAGACCCGCTGCGTGGTCTGCAGGCTTTCTTCGTCGAGCCGGTGAAGAGCTGGTACGCGCTGACCGAGCTGGCGATGAAGGCCACACCGCTGTTGCTGATCGCGTTGGGTCTGGCGGTGTGCTTCCGCTCCAACGTGTGGAACATCGGCGCCGAAGGGCAGTTCGTGCTCGGCGCCATCGCGGCCAGCGGCGTGGCGATGATGGCCGACAAGGACAGCAGCCGATGGATCGTGCTCGCCATCCTGCTCGCCGGTGTGCTGGGCGGCATGCTGTGGGCCGGCATCGTGGCGCTGTTGCGCGACAAGGCCAACGCGAGCGAGATCCTGGTCAGCCTGATGCTCGTCTACGTGGCCGAGATGGTGCTGAGCTACCTCGTCTACGGGCCCTGGAAAGACCCGGCCGGCTACAACTTCCCGCAGACGATCAATTTCCTCGCCGTCACCCAGGTGCCCAAGCTCTTCACCGGCTTTCGCATCAACATCGGCTTCGTGATCGCGCTGGTGTCGGTGGGCTTGTTCTGGCTGTTCCTCTTTCGCAGCTATTCGGGCTACCAGTTGCAGGTGGGGGGCCTCGCGCCAGCCGCGGCGCGTTACGCCGGCTTCTCGTCGCGCAAGGCCTTGTGGACGGCGCTGCTGCTCTCGGGTGGCATGGCCGGTCTGGCGGGTGCGCTGGAGGCCGCCGGCCCGCTGGGCCAGCTCACGCCGCATGTGCCAGCGGGTTATGGCTTCGCCGCCATCATCGTGGCCTTTGTGGGGCGGCTGCACCCGGTGGGCATTGTGTTTTCGGCCATCCTGATGAGCATGTTCTACATCGGTGGTGAGCTGGCGCAGTCGCGCCTGGGCCTGCCCAAATCGCTGACGGGTGTGTTCCAGGGGCTGTTGCTGTTTTCGCTGCTGGCGTGCGACACGCTGATCCACCACCGCGTGCGCTGGAAGGCCTCGCGCATCTCCGTTCGGGCTGAGCCTGTCGAAGCCAGCGCCGTGCACACGGGCCCTTCGACAGGCTCAGGGCGAACGGAAACCCCTCAACGCCCTGCAGGAGAAGCCTGATGGACGCCTTGGCCCTGCTGCTCGCCGCCACGCTGAACTCGGGCGCCGTGCTCGCGTTTGCCGCCTTGGGCCTGTTGATCAACGAACGCGCCGGCATCGTCAACCTCGGTGCCGAAGGGATGATGCTGGTGGCTGCCATCGCCGGCTTTGCGGTGGCGGTGCACACCGGCAACGAATGGGTCGGCCTGGGCGCGGGGGCTGTGGCGGGCGCGTTGCTCGCCGCGGCCTTTGGCCTCCTGGTGATCTGGCTCAACACCAACCAGTACGCCACCGGCCTCGCCTTGAGCCTCTTCGGCGCCGGCTTCTCGGCCTTCGTGGGCATCAGGTACACGCAAGAAAAGCTGCCCGAGCGTCTGCAGTTCCAGATCCCGGGGCTGACCGACATCCCCTTCATCGGGCCGGCCTTCTTTCGCCTGCACGTGATGGTCTACATCGCCATCGTGTTGACGATTGCACTGGCCTGGTTCCTCTACCGCTCACGCGCCGGGCTGGTGCTGCGCGCGGTGGGCGAGTCGCCCGAAGCGGCGCATGCGTTGGGCTACCCGGTCCGGCGCATCCGCCTCGCGGCGGTGATGGTGGGCGGCGCGCTGTGCGGCCTGTCGGGCGCCTACATCTCGGTGGTCTACACGCCGCGGTGGGTGGAAGGCATGGTCGCTGGCAAAGGCTGGATCGCGCTGGCCCTCACCACCTTTGCCACCTGGCGGCCGGCACGCGTATTGCTCGGTGCTTACCTGTTCGGCGGCGTGACGATGTTGCAGTTCCATTTGCAGGGCGAAGGGGTGCAGGTGTCGAGCCAGTTGCTGACCATGCTGCCCTACCTCGCCACCATCGTGGTGCTGGTCTTGATCTCGCGCAACGCCACCTGGATCCGCGTGAACATGCCGGCCTCGCTGGGCAAGCCGTTCTTTCCTGGGAGCTGATAATCCGAAGTGCGCTTCACGAGGGCGCCTCAATCCTGTT
>NZ_JANOCG010000666.1:0-4782 GCF_031412075.1 Rhizobacter sp. | reverse complement strand
GGGCGCCTTTGCCCGCGAGCTCAGCCTGGCGCAGGGCACGCTGAGCCAGATCACTGGCCAGCGACCTGTTTTCTTTCGAGCGCCAGCCGGGCTGCGCAACCCGTTTCTCGCGCCGGTGCTCGACCAGCAAGGCCTGCAGCTCGTGAGCTGGACGCGGCGTGGTTTCGACACCGTCTACACCGACCCGGCGGGTGTGCTGGCCCGGCTCACGCGGGGCTTGTGCCCCGGCGACATCCTGCTGCTGCACGACGCCAACTCGAAAATGGCGCCGAGCGGCAAGCCGGTGGTGCTGGAGGTGTTGCCCCAGCTTTTGCGCCGCATCGAGCAGGCCGGCTTGCGCACGGTCACGCTGCCAGAGGCCCTTGCATGAGCAGCGCCAGCCTCACCCACCAACACTGGTCGGACTTGCGCGACGCCGCCAGCGAGCCCTATCGCCGTGCCGGCCACTTTGCGTGGCGTTTCGCGCGCGGCAAGCTGGGGCTCGACCCGGTGTTTCAACACCTGCTGAGCCAGGGGCTGATCGCACCGCGCGCCCACGTGCTCGACATCGGCTGTGGCCAGGGCCTGCTCGCCAGCCTGCTGCGCGCCTGCACGCTGCTGGCCCCGCAAGGGCGCTGGCCGAGCCAGTGGGCGGCGGCGCCGGCGGCGGCGCGTGTGACCGGCATCGACCTGCGCCCGCGCGATATCGAGCGCGCCCGGGCCTCGCTCGGTGGTGCCGCCGAGTTCGTGTGTGGTGACATGCGCCAGATTCCCTTTCCCGAGGCCGACACCGTGGTCCTTCTCGACGTGTTGCACTACATCAACGTGGCCGAACAAAACGAGGTGCTGGTGCGTGTGCGCCGCGCCTTGCCGCCACAAGGCACCTTGTTGCTGCGGGTCGGTGACGCCACCGCCCGGCCGGGCTTTCGTTTCAGCCAGTGGGTCGACACCGTCGTCGCCTGGATGCGCCTGCACCGTGTGGTGCCGCTGGCCGGGCGCCCCTTGGCCGAGTGGGTGGCGCAGCTGGAGTCGCTGGGCTTCGACGTTCGCAGCCAACCCATGAGCCGGGGCACGCTGTTTTCCAATGTGTTGTTGGTGGCCAAGGTGCGCGCCGTATGAAATCTGTTGCCATTTCTGCCAGCACCTTGAGCACTGCGCTCGGGGCGGGCCGCGCCGCCAATCTCGACGCCTTGCAGGCGCAGCGCACCGGCCTCGCACCGGTGACGTTCATGGACTTGCCGCTGCCCACCTGGGTGGGCGAGGTGGCGGGTGTCGACGCGGTCGTGTTGCCCGCGGCGCTGAGCGAGTTCGATTGCCGCAACAACCGCCTCGCCTGGCTGGGCTTGCAGCAAGACGGTTTTGTCGACGCGGTGGCCGCCGCGCGGGCGCGCTGGGGTGCGGGCAGGGTGGGCGTGTTCCTCGGCACCAGCACCTCGGGCCTGTTGCAGACCGAGCTGGCCTACCGCCGTCGCGGTGCGAACAGCGCCTTGCCGGCCGACTTCCTTTACGGCCCCACCCAGAACACCTACTCGGTGGCCGGCTTCGTGGTGCGTGCGCTGCGCCTGCAGGGGCCGAGCTGGGTGGTGTCGACCGCGTGTTCGTCCAGCGCCAAGGTGTTTGGCACGGCGGCGCGCCTCATGGAGCTGGGGCTGATCGACGCGGCGGTGGTCGGCGGCGTCGACAGCCTGTGCCTGAGCACGCTGTATGGATTCAACTCGCTGGAGCTGTTGTCGAGCGAGATCTGCCGGCCCTGGGATGCATCACGCAAGGGTCTGTCGATCGGCGAAGCCGCCGCGTTCGCGCTGCTGGAGCGTGAGGTCGACACACCCCAAGGCTGGCTGCTCGGCGTGGGCGAAAGCAACGACGGATACCACATGAGCACACCCCACCCCGAAGGCGCAGGCGCCATCGCCGCCATGCGTTCGGCGCTGGCAGACGCGCAGATGGAGCCTGGCGACATCGACTACATCAACCTGCACGGCACCGCCACGCCCAGCAACGACGCCGCCGAAGACAACGCGGTGCGCAGCGTGTTCGGCACCGCCACACCGTGCAGCTCGACCAAGGGCGCGACCGGCCACACCCTGGGCGCGGCCGGCGGGGTAGAAGCGCTGGTGGCCTTGCTGGCGCTGGAGCACGGGCTGATGCCGGCGGGGCTCAACATTCAAACGCGTGACCCGGCCTTGTTGATGAACTACCTGCAAGACAACCGCAGCGCGAGCGTGAAGCGGGTGCTCTCGAATTCATTCGGCTTTGGCGGCTCGAATGCGAGCCTGGTGTTTGGGAGCGCTCCATGAGCAGCCTTCGTGTATGGGTGCAAGGTGTCGGCTTGCTGGGGCCCGGCATGAGCTCGTGGGCCAGCTCGCAAGAGCTGCTGCGCGGTGCGCTCGCTCACGTGAACGTGCCGACCGTGTTGCCCGTGCCGGTGCGGCTGCCGCCGGCCGAGCGGCGGCGTGCCGGTGCGGCCGTCAAGCTGGCGATGGCGGTGGCCGACGAAGCGGTGGCGCAAGCGCAGGTCGACCCCGCTGTGCTGGCCACGGTGTTCAGCTCCTCCAGCGGCGAGTGTGCCAATTGCCACGCGATGTGTGAGGCGCTGGAGATGACCGCGCCGGTGGTGTCGCCGACCCGCTTCACCAACTCGGTTCACAACGCGTCGTCGGGGGCTTGGCACATCGCGGTGTCGAGCCGTGCGCCATCGACCAGCCTGTGCGCCTTCAACGGCAGCTTCGGCGCCGGCCTGATCGAAGCCGCCTCCAACGTGTGCCTGAGCGGAGAGCCGGTGCTGCTGGTGGCGAGCGACTCACCCTACCCCGAGCCCCTGCATTCGACGCGGCCCTTGCCCGACCACTTTGGCGTGGCGCTGTTGCTCACGCCGGCGGCCACCGAGCGCTCGCTGGCGGCCTTGACGATCCAGCTCGCCAGCTCCCAGCCGGCGGCGCGCCCGCTCGCATCGGGCTCGCTCGACACCTTGCGGCGTGTCATTCCTGCGGCCGCGGCCTTGCCGCTGCTGGTGGCGCTGGCGCAGCGCCAACCGCAGCGCGGGCTGGTGGTCGACTACCTGCCCGAGATGGGGCTGCGCCTCGACCTGGAGCCGCTCGCGTGACGATCACGCGGCTCGACCACGCCGGCATCGCCGCGCTGATCCCGCACAGCGGCAGCATGTGCCTGCTGGACCGGCTGGCGCGGTGGGATGCGCAGCGCATCGTTTGCATCGCCACCAACCACCGTGATGCCGATCACCCGCTGCGCACTCGCAGCGGCCTGCTGTCGACCTGCACGATCGAATACGCCGCGCAGGCGATGGCCTTGCACGGCGCGTTGATCGGGCAAGAGGCCGGCACGGCGGTGAGCCCGGGATTTCTCGCGAGCGCTCGCGGCGTGCAGCTGAACGTGTTGCGGCTCGATGACCTGCCCTTGGCGGACTCGCCCGACGAGCTGCGCATCGAAGCCACCCGCCAGAGCGGTGATGCGCGGCAGATTCTTTACGCCTTCCAGGTCAGCCACGCCGGCCGCCCGCTGGCCCAAGGGCGCGCGGCGGTGGTGCTCAACACGCCTTTGGCTTCATGACAACAGACACCCCTGCTCCTGCAAAACGTGCGCTGGTCACCGGCGCAAGCGGCGACCTTGGTCGAGCCATTGCGCTGCGCTTGGCGCGTGACGGCTTTCACGTCATCGTGCACGCCAACAGCCGGCTCGCCGCCGCTCAAGAGCTGGTGGCGCAGATCGAAGCGGCGGGAGGCCGGGCTGAAGCCGTGGCCTTCAACGTGACTGACCGCGACGCGGCTCAGCTCGCGCTGGCCGCGCTGCTGCAAGCGGGGCCGGTGCAGGTGCTGGTCAACAATGCCGGCACCCACAGCGACGCCGCCTTTCCCGCGCTGACACAGCCGCAGTGGCAAGGTGTGATCGACGTGTCGCTGAACGGTTTTTTCAACGTCACGCAACCGCTCACGATGCCGATGATCCGCACCCGCTGGGGCCGCATCATCAACATCTCGTCGATCGCCTCGCTCACCGGCAACCGCGGGCAGGTGAACTACGCTGCGGCCAAGGGCGCGCTCAACAGCGCCACCAAGGCGCTCTCGCTGGAGCTGGCGAGCCGGGGCATCACCGTCAATGCGGTGGCGCCGGGCATCATCGATTCGGGCATGGCCGAGGGCACGTTCGACCAGGCGACCATCGACCGCATGGTGCCGATGAAGCGCGCCGGGCGGGCCGATGAGGTGGCGGCGCTGGTGGGGTTTTTGGCGTCGGCCGAGGCCGGCTACATCACCGGGCAGGTCATCTCGATCAATGGCGGGATGGCCTGAGGAAGGACGGGGCGGAGTCTGGGCTCGGTTTCTTGACCGCCAAGGCGCAAAGGTCGCAAAGAACGCAAAGGAAAAGAAAGCTTTGCGGATTCTTTGCGACCTTTGCGTTCTTGGCGCCTTTGCGTTGAACCTGCTGGCAGAAGCAAGGCGCAGAACGACGATCAGCTGCGCTCGAACAGCAACACCGCGTTGGTGCCGCCAAAGGCAAACGAGTTGCTGATCGCCGCCTCGAGCTGAGGCGCTGCCAAGCCCGTCTCGGTGACGAGGTTCATGCGGCAGGCTGGATCAATCGCTTTGCAATGCGAATTCGGTGGCAGTTGCTGCCGGTGCAAGGCCAGCACGGTGATGGCGGCCTCCAGCGCACCGGCGGCGCCCAGCAGGTGGCCATGCAAGGCCTTGGTGGAACTCACCCGAAGCGAGTCGAAATCACCGCCCCACACTTCGGCCAGCGCGTCGCGCTCGATCACGTCGCCAATGCGGGTGGCGGTGCCGTGTG
>NZ_JANOCG010000665.1:0-3103 GCF_031412075.1 Rhizobacter sp. | reverse complement strand
CGAACTTGCTTGGCGGAAGTCGGCGGCCTAGCATCCGCCGATCGAGCCCCGTCAGAGGGCCGCCAGGAGACAGCGTGTGAGCCCATGGGCCGATCTATCGCGCAGTGAATTGACCGTGCTGGACAGCGTGTTCTGGTGCGGGGGCCTGTCGCGTGACGCGGTGGCGCAGCGCGCCGCTTTCTCCAAGACGCGCGTCAACGCCACCGTCGCCGGCCTGATCGAGCTGGGCCTGCTTGAAGAAGCGGGGCTGCAAATGTCGTCCGGCGGCCGCCGCCCCGAAACGCTGCGTTTGAACCACGGCCTGGGTGTGTTGCTGGCCGCCGACCTCGGCGCCACCGGCCTCGAAGTGGCCGTGCTGACCCCCGACCTGCGCGTGCTCGCCAGGCATGGCGAAGCCGCCGACGTGCGCCGTGGCCCCGGCCTGCTGCTGTCGCGGGTGCGTGCCTTGATGGCCGAGCTGCTCGCGCAGTGCGGCCGCAAGGCGCGCGACGTGATCGCCATCGGCATCGGCGTGCCCGGCCCGGTGGACTTCGAGACCGGCCAGCTCGTCAACCCGCCGCTCATGCCCGAGTGGGACAGCTTCTCCATCCGCGACGACCTGCGTGCCGACTACAGCGCGCCCGTTTTCGTCGACAACGACGTGAACCTGATGGCGATGGGCGAGCTGTGGCGCCTGCAGCGCAGCCTGCAAAACTTTCTCGTGATCAAGATCGGCACCGGTATCGGCTGCGGCATCGTTTGCCATGGCGAGGTCTACCGCGGCGCCAACGGCTCGGCCGGCGACGTGGGCCACATCTGCGTCGACCCGCACGGCCCGCGCTGCACCTGCGGCAACCTGGGCTGCGTCGAAGCCATGGCCGCCGGCCCCGCCATCGCGCAGCAAGCGACCGAGGCCGCGCGCAACGGCGAAAGCCCGATGCTCGCCGCGGTGCTGGCCGAGCGCGGTGTGATCACGCCGCAAGACGTGGCCCAGGCCAGCCGCGCGGGCGACGCCGCCTCCAACGCCATCATCCAGCGCGCCGGCACCTTGATCGGCCAGATGCTGGCGTCGATCGTCAACTTCTTCAACCCGTCTCATGTGTTCATCGGCGGTGGGGTCACGCGCATCGGGCCGCTGTTCCTGGCCTCGCTGCGGCAGAGCGTCTATCACCGCTCGTTGGCTCTTTCCACACGCCACCTCGACATCCAGTACACACCGCTCGGTGACCAAGGCGGCGTGATCGGCGCCGGCGTGCTCGCGATGCACGAGACCATCAAGGCTCGCGGAGTGATCGCATCATGAGCGTGGCCGTCGAGTTCATCGACCTGCGCAAGGCCTTCGGCCCGGTGCAGGTGCTGCACGGCGTGAGCTTCGCTCTGCAACCCGGCCGCGTGGTCGGCGTGCTGGGCGAGAACGGCGCCGGCAAGTCGACGCTGATGAAGATCCTCGCCGGCTACGAGCAACTCACCGTTGGCGAGATGCGCATCAACGGCCAGCCGATGAGCTTCAGCGGCTCGCGCGCGGCCGAGGCCGAGGGCATCGTGCTCATCCACCAGGAGTTCAACCTCGCCGACGACCTGACGATCGCGCAGAACATCTTCCTCGGCCACGAGAAGAAAAAGGGCTGGCTGCTCGACGACGACACGATGCGCGCCGAGTCGGCCCGCGTGCTGCAGCAGGTCGGCTTGAACAAGCACCCCGACACACTCGTCAAGCAGCTGATCGTGGCCGAAAAGCAGCTGGTCGAGATCGCACGTGCGCTGGCCCGCAAGGCTCGCCTTTTGATCATGGACGAACCCACCGCCACGCTCACGCCCGGCGAAACCGAGCGCCTGTTTGCACTGATGGCGCAACTCAAGGCCGACGGCGTGACGCTGCTCTACATCTCGCACAAGCTCGACGAAGTGGAGCGTGTGACCGACGAGGTGATCGTGATGCGCGACGGCCGCTTCGTCGCACGCGAAGCCACCGCCAAGCTCACACGCCAGCAGATGGCGCAGCTGATGGTGGGCCGTGAGCTGACCGACCTGTACCCACCCAAAGCACCACCGCCCGCCGGCACCCAGCCGCTGCTCGAAGTGAAGCAGCTCACCGTACCGGGTTGGGCACAAGACATTTCATTCAACGTGCGCCCCGGCGAGATCCTCGGCTTCGCCGGCCTGGTCGGCGCCGGCCGCACCGAATTGTTCGAAGGCCTGCTCGGCCTGCGGCCCTGCAGCGGCCAGATCGAGATCGACGGCCAAGCCGTGCGCCTGCGCAACCCACGCGAAGCGGCCGACCACGGCCTCACCTACCTGAGCGAAGACCGCAAGGGCAAGGGCCTGCACGTGCGCTTCGGTCTGCGCGAGAACCTCACGCTGATGGCACTGTCGCGCTACGCCCGCCCGTGGCTGCGGCCCGCGCCAGAGCAACGCGCCTTGCGCGAGGCGGTCGACACCTTCGGCATTCGCACCGGCAACCTCGACGCTCCGGCTTCGTCGCTCTCTGGCGGCAACCAGCAGAAGCTCGCGCTCGCCAAGGTGCTGCACCCTCACCCGCGCGTGGTGGTGCTCGACGAGCCCACGCGTGGTGTCGACGTCGGCGCCAAGCGCGACATTTATTTCCTGATCCAGCGCCTGGCGCAAGAAGGCCTGGCCGTCATCGTCATCTCGTCGGAGCTGATGGAACTGATCGGCCTGTGCCACCGCGTGGTGGTGATGCGTGCCGGTCGTCTGCAGGCCACGCTGGACGCCACCCATCTGACCGAAGAGGAGCTCATCGCCCATGCCACCGGAACGCACTGACGTGGCCGCCATGTCACGCCAGCCCCCCGCCTGGCGCATGCGCCTGCACGGCCTCGGACCCATCCTCGGCCTGGTGCTGCTGTGCATTGCCGGCACCTGGCTCAACCGCGACTTCGCGACGCTCGACAACGCGATGAACCTGCTGACCCGCACCGCCTTCATCGGCATCATCGCGGTGGGCATGTGCTTCGTCATCATCTCGGGCGGCATTGATTTGTCGGTCGGCTCGATGGCCGCATTGATCGCCGGCTGCGTGATCCTCTTCATGAACGCGATCGCCGCGTCGGTGGGCTCGACCACGCTCGTCGTGGCCCTCGGCATGGGCTTCGCCGTGCTGCTG
>NZ_JANOCG010000664.1:0-2136 GCF_031412075.1 Rhizobacter sp. | reverse complement strand
CGCGCTGCTCTTGGTCTTCATTTTGGGCATGTTGATGCTCCTTCTAGTGTGTCCCTGGGGCGATGCCGGTGAACCCGGCATGCTTGTTGGCCTCAGGAGACTTGTAAGCCGGTGGGCGACCAAACCCGCCGGCTGAACTCGGTTTCGGACTTAGCGCTTTTTCGGCGCCAGGACCATGATCATTTGCCGACCTTCGAGCTTCGGCATGTTCTCGACGATCGCCACGTCGGACAGTTCATCGCGAATCCGCTCCAGCAGGCGCATACCAATGTCCTGGTGGGTGATTTCGCGGCCCCGGTAGCGCAACGTGACCTTGCCCTTGTCGCCGTCTTCGGCGATGAAGCGGCGCAGATTGCGCATCTTGATCTGGTAGTCGCCTTCGTCCGTACCCGGACGGAACTTGACTTCCTTGATCTCGATGACCTTCTGCTTGGACTTGGCTTCGGCAGCGCGCTTCTGCTCGATGTACTTGAACTTCCCGTAGTCCATCAACCGGCAGACCGGTGGATTGGCGGTGGGGGAGATCTCGACCAGGTCCACATCCATCTCGCCCGCCATGCGCAGGGCTTCTTGGATGCTGACGACCCCGATGGGTTCATTCTCGGGACCGTTCAGACGGACTTCGGGAGCCATGATTTCGCGGTTCAACCGGTGCTTGCGCTCCGGAATTGCACGACGGTCGGCAAACGTAGCGATGGTGGTGACCTTTCAACAGGCCCCAAGGCGAAGGGCCCAAACAAAACAAATCGCGCCCGGCGGGCTGGTCAGACCTTGTTGGTGATGTCTGCGGAGATCCGGTTGAGGAAGTCCTGCAGGGGCATCACGCCAAGATCCTGGTTGCCACGGGCGCGTACCGCAACGCTGCCATTTGCCTTTTCCTTGTCGCCTACGACAAGGATGTACGGCAGCTTTTGCATTGAATGCTGACGGATTTTATAGGTGATCTTCTCGTTGCGCAAATCGGCGGAGGCCCTAAGCCCTTGTTTTTGCAGCGATTTCACAATTTCCGCAACGTAATCTGCCTGTGCGTCGGTGATATTGGCCACGACGACCTGCGTCGGCGCCAGCCAGACGGGCAGCGCGCCGGCATGCTGCTCGATGAGGATGCCGATGAAACGCTCCAGGCTGCCGACGATGGCGCGGTGCAGCATGACGGGGTGCTTGTGCTGGCCGTCCTCGTCGACGAACTGGGCGCCCAGCCGCCCCGGCATCGAGAAATCGACCTGCATCGTGCCGCACTGCCATTGGCGGCCCAGCGCGTCCTTGAGCGTGTATTCGATCTTCGGGCCGTAGAAGGCGCCGTCCCCGGGCGAGATGATGAAGTCCACGCCCGAAGCGCGCAGCGATTCCATCAACGCGTGTTCGGCCTTGTACCAGACCTCGTCTGAGCCGATGCGGGCCTCCGGGCGCGTCGCCACCTTGTAGATGATGTCCGTGAAGCCGAAGTCCTCATAGACCTTTTGCAGCAGCGCTGTATAGGCGACGCATTCGGGCAGGATCTGATCTTCCGTGCAGAAGATGTGGCCATCGTCCTGCGTGAAGCCGCGCACACGCATGATGCCGTGCAGGCCGCCTGTGGGCTCGTTGCGGTGGCACTGACCGAACTCGCCGAAGCGCAGCGGCAGGTCACGGTAGCTCTTGACGCCGTGCTTGAAGATCAGGATGTGGCCAGGACAGTTCATCGGCTTGAGCGCGTAGTCGCGCTTTTCCGATTCCGTCGTGAACATGTTGTCCTTGTACTTGTCCCAGTGGCCCGAGGCTTCCCACAACGTCTTGTCCAGCAACTGCGGGCCCTTGACCTCGAGGTAGCCGTTGTCGCGGTAGACGCGGCGCATGTACTGCTCCACCTCCTGCCACACCGTCCAGCCCTTGGGGTGCCAGAAGACCACGCCTGGCGCGTGCTCGTCGATGTGGAAGAGATCGAGTTCCTTGCCAAGCTTGCGGTGGTCGCGCTTCTCCGCTTCCTCGAGCATGGTCAAGTACTTCTGCAGGTCGTCCTTGCTCGCCCAGGCCGTGCCGTAGATGCGCTGCAGCTGCTCGTTGCGGTGGTCGCCGCGCCAGTAGGCACCCGCCACCTTCATCAGCTTGAAGTGCTTGAGCTTGCCCGTGCTGGGCACGTGGGGGCCGCGGCACAGG
>NZ_JANOCG010000663.1:0-3574 GCF_031412075.1 Rhizobacter sp. | reverse complement strand
TGTTATGCATACGCATGCAATGCGCGGGCCGGCATTGTGGCCGTCACAGCACTGCCGCAGCAGGCCGGGCGGAGCGGCATGAGCGCCGCCCTCTGGAACCAGTTGCCCGAGGTGCGCTCGCCGGCCGGCCGCACCGCGGCCGACCTGTTTGCCGAGGGTCCGCACCGGCAGGCCCTGCCCGGTTTCGAGCCGGTCTACCGCGACATCGTCGACTACATCGTTCGCTGCACCCACCGCATCTGGGAACAGAAAGATGTCGGCCTGTGCCGCACCCACTACGCCGACGACTGCGTGATGCACACGCTGAATGGCCCGAGCTGCGGCGTGGATGTCGTGGTGCAGGGCACGCTGTCGGCGCTCGCGGCCTTCGCCGACCGGCAGGTGATTGCCGAAGACGTGATCTGGAGCGAAGACGCGCCGGGGCTCTTCTACTCCTCGCACCGCATCACCAGCCGCTCGACGCACGAGGGCGTCGATGCGCTGTACGGTGCCGGTGCGGGCCGTGCCCAGATGGCGACCACCGTGGCCGACTGCCTGGTGCGCGAGAACCTGATCGTCGAGGAATGGCTCTTCCGAGACAACGCGCGCGCGGCCTTGCAGATGGGGCATTCGCCGCGCGAGGTGGCCATGGCGCAAGCCGAAGCCGATCGCTTGGGCGACCCGGCCCGCCACGCCTGGCGGCAAGACTGGATCGACCGCGTGCGCGGCCAGGAACAAAAGCCGAAGGGGCCCGACCCCGCCGACCCCGAGCACCCGGCAGCGGGGCCGGCACGGCTGCTCGCCGCCGCCTGGCGCGACGACCTGTACGGCGAAGCCGCGCGCCAGGTCTCGCCCAGCATCGAGGTCTGCTGGCCCACCGGCCGCAACTGCTGGGGCCGCGGGTACTGGGTCGGTTGCCTGATGCAGTTGCGCGCGCAGTTGCACCGCTTCACGATGGCCATCGACCATTGGGCTGCGCGCCCGCTGCCGCACGGCGAAGTGGCCGTCGCGCTGCGCTGGTCGGCCTGCGGCGTGCATGCCGGCACGGGGCCCTGGGGGCCGCCCACGGGGCGCGAGATCCTGGTGGCCGGCAGCAGCCATTACGTGCTGCGCAACGGCCGCATCGTGCGCGACCAGACAGTATTCGATGAGCTGGCGGTGCTGCGCCAGGTGCATGGCGGCCTGGGTGCCCAGGCGCCCGCCGGAGGTTCGCGGTGACGACCATGACCACGGCTGCCACGGCCGGGACCACGGCTGGCTCCAAGGCCACCACCACGGCCACGACCACGGCCCTCATGGCTGCCGGCACCGACGCCTGGGCCGTCCTGCAACGGCTGCTGTGTGGCCAGGCCGCGGCCGCAGACTGCTTGGCCAACGCCTTGCGCGTCGAGGCCTTCGGCCACACCATTTTCGGCCGCACCGACGCGCTCGACCTGTTCGAGGCCCAGCCGCTGGCTCTGTCGAGCGCAGCGCAGGTCCTGGTGTCTCCTCAGGCCATCGCGGTCATCGACGACGCGGCCGACGGCCGCGCCAACGGCGTCTTTGCCGATCTCGTCGACGGCGTGATCGCCCGGCTGTGGGTGATCGCCACCACGGCCGCGGGTGCCACCGCCGAGCCCGCCGTGCCGGTGGCCCGCGACGACTTCCTGAGCCAGCTGCGCCAGCGTTGCCAAGGCGACGCGAGCGACCACCCGCAGCTCGAAGTTGGCGCCTGGCCCCACGTCGTCGAACTCGGCAGCGCCGCGCTGGGTGCGTTGAAAGAGCCGGCCGCGGCCAGCAGCAGCCAGGTCTGGGTGATGCGCGCCTTCAGCAGTGGCGAGTCAGTGGCCGCGCTCTACCGCATGCGCGTGCAAGCCGCTACGCTGCCGCGGCAGGCGCACCACAGACTGGCCCTGACCATCGCATCCGTTCAAGCCAATGGTGCGCGCGTGCAGCATCGGCTGGCGCTGTCCGACCCCTTACCCGAACCGCCGCCGGTGTCGTTTTGACAGCCGGCCGCCCAAGGAGACCCCTGTGATCCGCCACCTCAAACGCGGCGCCAGCGCTGCTGCATTGGCCGAAGCCGACGCCAAGGTCCGCACCACCGTCGAAGGCATCTTGAAAGACATCGAGGCGCGTGGCGACGACGCCGTGCGCCAGTACTCGCGCCAGTTCGATCAGTGGGAGCCGGCCGACTTCACGCTGTCGCGCTCCGATATCGAGTCGGCAGTCAAGAAGCTGTCGCCGCGCGAGCTCGAGGACATCCGCTTCGCGCAAAAGCAGGTGCGCAACTTCGCCCAGATCCAGCGCGACAGCATGCGCGACGTCGAGGTCGAAACCCTGCCCGGCGTGGTGCTCGGCCACAAGCACATCCCGGTCAACGCCGTCGGCTGCTACGTGCCCGGCGGCAAGTACCCACTGATCGCCTCGGCGCACATGAGCGTGCTGACGGCCAAGGTGGCCGGGGTCAAGCGCATCGTCTCCACCGCGCCGCCGTTCCAGGGAGCACCGCACCCGGCCATCGTCGCGGCCATGCACTTTGCCGGCGCCGACCAGATCCTGGTGCTGGGTGGCGTGCAGGCGGTGGCGGCGATGGCCATCGGCACGCAGAGCATCCGGGCCGTCGACATGCTCATCGGCCCGGGCAACATGTTCGTCGCCGAAGCCAAGCGCCAGCTCTACGGCCGCGTCGGCATCGACCTCTTCGCCGGCCCGACCGAAACGCTGGTGATCGCCGACGAGTCGGTCGACGGCGAGCTCTGCGCCGTCGACTTGCTCGGCCAGGCCGAGCACGGGCCCACCTCGCCGGCCGTGTTGCTGACGACGAGCGAGAAGCTCGCCCGCGAGACCATCGCGCAGGTCGAGAAGCAACTGTTGAAGCTGCCGACCGCCGGCATCGCGCGGCAGAGCTGGGAGCAGCACGGCGAAGTGATCGTCTGCGATACGGACGACGAAATGCTGGCCGAGGCCGACCGCATCGCCAGCGAGCACGTGCAGGTCATGACCAAAGACCCGGAGTGGTTTCTGGCGCGCATGACGAACTACGGCGCACTGTTCCTGGGCCCGCGAACCAACGTCAGCTTCGGCGACAAGGTGATCGGCACCAACCACACGCTGCCCACCAACAAGAACGCGCGCTACACCGGCGGCCTGTGGGTCGGCAAGTTCCTCAAGACCTGCACCTACCAGCGCGTCACCAGCGACGCGGCCAGCGCCGAGATCGGCGCCATCTGCTCGCGCCTGTGCCACATGGAGAACTTTGCCGGCCACGGCGAGCAGGCCAACATCCGTGTGCGGCGCTACGGCAACCGGCCCGACCTTGCGTGGTACGAGCCGGTGGCAGCGCAGAACTGAAGCGCGTGCGGGAATGATGCTGCCGCGCACGCCCGGCTTTCGGCTCGACGGCCGCCGCGCGCTCGTCACCGGCGCCGGCCGCGGCATCGGGCTGGCCTGCGCTGCGGCCCTTGCGGAGGCGGGCGCCGAGGTGTGGCTCGCGGCGCGCAGCGGCGCCGAGGTCGAAGCCGCCGCGCAGGCGCTGCGCGAGCGCGGCGACCGGGCGAATGCGGTCGTGCTCGACGTCACCGACACGGCCGCCGTGGTGCGCACCGTCGCCGCC
>NZ_JANOCG010000662.1:0-7497 GCF_031412075.1 Rhizobacter sp. | reverse complement strand
GCGCGCTGCGGCGGGCCGCGGTGCGTCGTGGGGACGCGGTTCATGCGGCATTGAAACTCGCGCTGCGGCAAAGCGCAGCGTGATGCCAAAGCCTCGCCCGCCCAACCCGTCGCTCACCTCGAGCGTGGCCGCGTGCAGCGTGGCGATGCGCGCCACCAGCGACAAGCCGATGCCGCTGCCGCGCCCCGGCGTGCCGGGCACGCGGTAGAAACGATCGAAGATGCGCTCGTGTTCAGCCACAGGCACCCCCGGGCCGTCGTCGCGCACGCTCAGCACCACGGCCGAGCCGGCCTGCTCACGGCACACCACCTCGATGCGTGCGCCCGCGCCGGCGTAACGCAGCGCGTTGTCGAGCAGGTTGCGCAGCAGCATGCCCACCGCGTCGACGTCCACCCGCGCGTGGCAAGGCTCGGCATGCAGTTGCACCCGCTGGCCGGCGGTCTGTGCGGAGTTGTCATAGTCGCGCACCACCAGCGACACGATCTCGTGCAAGGCCACCGTGGTCTGCGTGTGGGGCGAGGCGACCGCGTCGAGCCGCGCCAGGTCGAGCAGCTGCTCGGTCAGGCGTGCGCTGCGCTCGATGCCGCAGATCAGCGGTGCGAGCGAGTGGTGGCTTTCTTCGAGCGTGGTGGCCGATTGCACCAGCTGCGCCTGCGCCATCAACACGGCCAGCGGCGTGCGCAGCTCGTGGGCGGCATCGGCCAGAAAACGGCGCTCGCCTTGCAGCGCCGACTCCAGGCGTAGCAGCAGCGCGTTGAAGGCCTCGACCAGAGGTTTCACTTCGGTGGGCAGGTCATCGGCCGGCAGCGGGCTCATGTCGAGCGGCGAGCGCTCGCGCAAGGCGGCTTGTGCTGCCTGCACCGGTGCGATCGACCAGCAGATGATGAACCAGGTGACCACGCCCAGCAGCGCCATCAACAGCAACACCGTGCCCACGCTGGTGCCCAGCCACAGGTGCAGCAGGCTCAGCAGCTGGGGTTGCGACTTGCCGATCTGCACCTGGATCTGGCCGCTGGCGTCGCTGAGCGTGTAGATGCGCCAGTCGACCCCGTCGATGGTGACCATGTGGAAGGCTTCGGGCTTGTCGAAACTGAGCGGCACCCACGGCGTGAGCGGCGATCCGGTCGATCGCAGCACCGAGCGGCCGTTGCGCAGCCACACCTGGTAGCTCATCAACACCGGCCGCACGTTGGTTTCTGTCGGCAAACTGTAGGCCGGCTCGCTCGATCCCGCGGGCAGCACCTCGGGCATCGACAACAGCACCTGCTGACCCACTGCCTGCATCGATGCGTCCCAGCGGCCGGTGTGCTGGTTCGACATCAGCATGGCCTGGCAGCCAAACCAGGTGAGCGAAAAACCGAGTACGGCCAGGTTGATGGCAATCAGCAGGCGAACACGCAGCGAGCGGGCGCGGATGAGTTTCATGGGCGACCCTCGCCCAGACGGTAGCCATGGCCGTGAACCGTGGTGATGAGGTCGTCGCCGAGTTTTCTGCGCAGCTGGTGCACGTAGACCGCCACGGTGTTGCTCTCGATGGCGCTCTCGCCGCCGTAGACCGCTTCTTCGAGCTGTGGGCGGGTGACGACACGCCCGTTGCGCTCCATCAGCGCGAGCAGGGTGCGGTATTCGTGCAGGCTCAGCGACACCGGCACGTCGTCGCGTGTCACGCGGCGGGTGGCCGGGTCGAGCCGGATGCTGCGTGCCTCCAGCACCGGCGACACACGCCCCTGCGCGCGGCGCAGCAGTGCGCGCAGCCGGGCCGCCAGCTCGTCGGGCTGGAAGGGCTTGACGAGGTAGTCGTCGGCACCGGCGTCGAGGCCGGCGATGCGGTCGCTCAGCTGGTCGCGCGCGGTGAGGATGATCACCGGCGTGGTGTCGTAACGGTCGCGCATCCCCTTGAGCACCGACAACCCCGAACCGCCGGGCAGGCCGAGGTCCAGCAACACCGCCGCATAGGCGTGGTCGCACAAGGCCAGGCGTGCGGCGGGCGCGTCGGCCGCATGGTCGACGCGATAACCCGCGCGCGTGAGCCCGGTGGCCAGGGCCTGGGCCAGCATGGTGTCGTCTTCGACCAGAAGCAGTTGCATGGCCGTGAGTGTGCCTCGGTCGCATTAATAACTTTTTAACGCCGTGTGCGCAGCATCGGGGCTGTGTGTGAATTGCCCGGAGTTGCCATGAACGTGTTGAGCCCCGCCCACCCGACCCGCCCGATGCACCTGAGCGAGCGTGAAGCAGCGACCTTCTTCAGAGAGTGTTTCATTGACCAGCTGGCGCGTGCCGCATGGCGCGACCCGGTGCAGTACCGGCGCGAGTTGCTGGCCGACAGCCCGCGCCTGCGCGGCGTGCTCGATGAAGCGGCCCGCACGGTCGGCTGGAGCCGCACGCTGCCCGAAGGCCATGCGCGTGGCATCGCGCTCAGTGTCACCTGCGGTGTGGTGGCCGCACATGCGGCCGAAATCTCGCAAGCCGACAACGGAGCCCCGCATGTCCACTGCACGGTGACGGTGGTCGAAAGCGGCGATGGCGAGCCGAGCTTGGCGCAGGCCGATGTGTCGTCAGCCGGTGCCGCAGCGGCCTTGGCCAATGCCCTGGCGGCGTTGCAGGCCCGCCTCAACCTGCAAGGGGCGCAGACATGACGGCCCCCAAGGTGTTTTCGTTTGCCACCATGATGGTGAAGGCACAGCGCCGCCATGCAGCGCGACTGGCGGCCCAGGAATCGCCGGCACCCCAGCCACAGCGCAGGGATCTGGCCTTGCGCTCATCGATGCACGACCTGGGCTCCTTCATTCAGCGCATCACGCTGAACAAAGGCAAGCACGCTTGAGGCTGTTTCGGTGAAATACCATCGCCCGAGCTTGGGCTGACAGGAACCCTGCATGAACCATCGTCGTCAATGCCAATGTGGCGCGCTGCATGGTGAGGTCAGCCACACCGAGCGGGCGCTTCGAGGTGTTTGTTACTGCAAGGACTGCCGCGCCTACTCGCACCACCTCGGCCAGGAAGCGGTGGCACATGATTCCCTCGGTGGCGTCGAGTTCGTGGCCACGCAGGCCCAGCATGTCACCTTGACGGGCGGCACGCAGCACCTTGCATGCCTGTCTTTGTCTGAGAAGGGGCTGTTGCGCTGGTATGCCAAGTGCTGCAACACGCCCATCGGCAACACCACAAGAAGCTGGAAGGTCGCTTATGTGGGGCTGCTCCATACCTGCTTGAAGGCCGACCCGGCGTCCTATGAACGTGCGTTTCCCCGGCTGCAGATGCGTGTGAACACAGGCGGCGCCAAAGAGGCGCCACCCGCCATGACCTTCAGCACCATCACCGCGTTGATGGGCTTCATGCCCCGCGTCATGCTGAGCGGCGTGAATGGCGCTTACAGGCAAACGCCATTCTTCAACGCGCCAGCAGGTACGCCGAAGGTCGAGGCCAGCGTGCTGTCTGCCGTGCAGAGGGAGCGCGCCTATGCCGCTGCCCATGCCTAGCGGCTTCAGCACGGTCACGGCCGTGGCTCTCCCGGCGGGCTCTGCGATCACGCACGTCTACCCGTCGGTGAACCTCGCCGATGCGTTTGCGGTCCGGCTGCCAGCCGGCGCATCCAGCGACCCCGATGCGTTGGCCCGCTTCCTCTTTTTGCACCAACCGGCGTGGGTGGGTTCGCTCATGAAACTGCGAGACCTGCTGGTGGCGGGCTTTGGTCTCAAGACGGGCAAACATCTGGCCTCACTCGCTGGCAGCGCCAAGGCGCAACGGCTGGGCATCTTCAAGGTCTACAGCCTGAGCGAGAGCGAGATCATCGTGGGAGAAGACGACAAGCACCTCGATTTCAGGGTGTCGGTCTTTTGTGAGCCTGCCGCCGCGCCCGAGGCCAGCCGTCAACTGGTGGTTTCAACCGTCGTGCGGTGCCACAACCGCCTGGGGCGTGCCTACATTTTTCTCATTGCCCCGTTCCACCGAGCGGTCGTCAAGGCCAGCCTGGGTCGCGCCGCACGGGTGGGGTGGCCTGCGGCGGCGAGGGCGTAGAAGCTGTCAACCGCCTCTGCAGCCATACTTCGCCACCCGATCCACGCATCACTTCCCGGCCCATCCCATGAGACTTTCAGCGCATCCCATCAACCTTTCGGTGGCCACCGTGGTGTGGCTGTGTGCGCTTTCGGCGAACGGCGCCGAGCTGTACAAATGGGTCGATGAGAAGGGCCGGACGCACTACTCGCAGCGAAATGAATCAACAGGGAAGACAAAGGCCGAGCAGCTGAAAATCTCGGCGCCAGGGCCTTCGGCTTCCTCCTCTGTCTCGGGTGGTTCACGCAGCTCCGAGCAAGAAAAACCCGCCAAGCCCCCAGTGGCACAGAACCCTGCCGACACGAGGCCTGCAGTTTCACCGGCGGCTCCGGTTTCGCGCAGCGACGCCGTCGAAACCGACGCGTCAAAGTGCAAGCTGGCTCGCGCTGTGCTCAGTGGCGCCGTCCAGCACGGAAACGGCGCTCCGACTGACGCCTACGACCGTCAGGTTGCACAAAGCGATGTGCGAGCGTTCTGCGGCAGGTGATCGGCGTGCAAGCTCGTGAGGTTCGCCTCGCGAGAGGTGCGATTCTTGCTGTCGGGCTCAATGCCGCAACCACAGCTGTGAAAAATGAATACCGCCCGAATCTTCGCCAGTGCCGCCTTCATGCAACCGAGCGACTCCGAGCCGATTCGGTCGGTCGTGACCCAGTCTGAGCAGGCCACGATCGTGGCCTGGCACATCAGCCCAGGGCAGCGCATCGCCGCTCATGTGCACCCGCAGGGTCAAGACACATGGACGATCTTGTCGGGGCGCGGAAGCTACCTGCTGGAGGCCAACGGGGCTTCGCAATGCATCACGGCGGGCGACGTGGTGGTTGCCCACGTTGGAGAAGTTCACGGCGTTTTGAACGATGGCGACATTCCGCTGGTGTTCGTCTCGGTGGTCACTCCGCTGGAGGCCGGCTTCGAGCCGCTGTGAGTTCAGGCCGCAAGGCCATTCCGCATCTCAAACAACGAACGGCACGAAGCGCTTGCTCGATTTCATGTACTCGGCATAGGCCGAACCAAAGTGCTGCAGGCACTCGGCCTCGTCGCGCAGCGCGGTGATGAACAGCGCCACGCTCGCCACACCCACCAGCGCGCTGCTCGCGACCGCGATGTCTTTCAACCAGGCACCCCAGGCCAGGTAGAGCAGGGCGGCATACATCGGGTGGCGGATGTAGCGGAAGAGTCCGCTGGTCACGAGCTGCGAGGTTTTTTCGAAGGCAAACAGCTCGGCGTCTTGCCGCTCGTTGCCGGGCCGGCCGATCTTCTTCAGCAGTTGCACGGCGTGCACCGCCAGCACGATGGAGCTGGCGAGCAGCAGCCACGACACGATCTGCCGTGGCGAGAACGGGTCGACCGTCCACATGGGGAAGTTGCGCAGCACCAGGGCCAGCATGCATTCCCAGGCGATGAAGCGGTAGAAGCCGTGCGAGCGCGGGTTGAGCAGCGCGCGCCGCGAGACGTAGGCGAAGAAGGCGGTGCCGGCGCAGAAGATGAGCAGGTTTGCCCACGGGCTCATCACGTTGCGCCCCCGGTGGCCATGGGCTGCGTGGCCTCGAAGCGGGGCGCAGCGAGGGGCTCGCGGCCGTTGACGAAGGTGGCCTTGACGCGCTCAGACACGTGGAAGTAACTGCCCCAGATGGCAGCACCCAACACGCCGCGCGCCAGCTCGCCCCATTCCTTGCTGGTGACAGCTTTGGCGGCCGCGGGGATGAGGTGCGCCAGGCCCATGTCGATGAACTGGATCGCGACGCTGGCCACGAGCACCGTGATGTACAAGCGCGGAACGCCGCGCCGTTTCTGGAAGAACATCGTCATCAGCAGCAGCGAAAACACCAGTAGGCCGAGGTGGGCCGCCAGCTCGAACAGCAGCACCGGCGCCCACAACGCGTGGTAGGCCGACGAACCCACGGTGGTGAGCTGCGACCAGGTGTCTGCCGCGTACGAGGGCAGCAGCTGGCTGAGTTCCATCAGCAACCGGATCGGCACCAGGACCGCTCCCAAGGCCGGTAGCAGCAGCCACCCGCCGATGCCCTTCAAGCTGCTGTTGAAAGGCGCGTGAGGCACCGCGGGCGGGTCGCGGCGGTACAGCTTGAGGGCCAGCCAGGTGAAGCCGGCGAGCAGCAGGGCGCCGAGCATGGCCACCGACCAGTTGAAGCGCTCCAGGCCGCTGAGAGGGGCGGGGGCCGAGCTGCCGTCACTGAGGTAGAGCGTGTAATCGGTGGCGTTGCGCGCACGGTCGAGGCTGGCGGCGTAGCCGGCGGTATCGGCAGGTGCCACGTGGTCGGCGCGAGAGCGGAAGCTGTCGACCATCACCAGCACCTTGTCCTTCTCGGACTTGTGCCGCTCGAACTCGAAGCTTGCGTCGTCGACCCGGATGGTTTCGGTCTTGGTGTCCCAGGCTTCCGGCAGGCGCACCTCGGTGGTGTGGGTGAGGCTCACCGGGTGGGCCAGCGCCAGTGGGCTGGTGCGGATGGATTCGCGCGGGCCGCGCAGGTATTCGTCGAGCTCCGGCGCGTGGATGCTGGCTTCGAGGCGCTTGCGCGCTTCGGCGCGCTTCCAGAACTCGTCGATGAGGTAGTGCTCGGTGAGTGTCAGCCGGTTTTCGGTTTCGTCTTCCTTCACGCTCATGGGCGCGGCCAGCGTGAGCTTGGGGTAGTAGCGCGCATAAAAATTCAGGTAGCGCTTTTGCAGGTCTTCGCGGTTTTCGGTGGCGAGCGTGCTGCGAAGCGCCTCGGCGCTCGCGCCTTGCACGACGGTGGTCACGGTGTAGCGCACCGGCTGGTCGAAGCCGCTTTGTGCCTCGTACAGGGTATGGATGCTGCGCTTGGCGAGCTTGCTGCTGTCGTTGGCCATGCCGACCAGCGACTGGGTCGAGTCGTCGATCACCAGCGCGGCCTCGTAGTCGGGCTGGAACAGGTGCGCCAGGTCGCCCTTCTGTGGCGCGCGGGTCGGGTCGATCCAGTAGTGCTTGCCCTCGAGGCTGGCCCGAACGAGCACATGGTTGAAGGCATAGGGCGTGGGTTGCTGGTCGCGGATGCCGCGGCGCAGCGATGTGTGGACCAGCGCTGCGTGCGCCTCGATGCCCAGCGCTCGCAGCAAGGTCATGGTCAGCAGCGACTTGTCCTTGCAATCGCCAAAGCGGCGCTCCAACACCTGCTGCGGCGAGCTGGGGGCGTGTGAGCCCGGGCCGATCTCCACGCCCAGGTAGCGGATCTCGCTCTGCACGAACTTGAGCGTGGCCAGCAGGCGCGCTTGCGGGGTCGCGTGGGCCTTGGCGATGCGGTCGGCCTCGGCCTGCAGCGCGGGGCTGAGCTGCGCCGGCACGCGGTAGTACGGCACCGCCCAGCGCGCCACCGACTGCCAGTCTTTGAACTCGCCCCATTGCACCGCCGGGTAGGGGTCGAACCAGTTCGGCGTGTCGGATTCGAGCAGCAGAGCAGGCACGCTCTT